>CAZMFZ010000093.1:0-15248 GCA_964565665.1 uncultured Bifidobacteriaceae bacterium
AAACTAATTGTATTATATTTATTATTAATTTAATTATTCTTCTAAACAATCACTATTTGGATTCCATAAAAAAATCAGTATAGTTAGAATTCAATCAAAAAAAATTTTATAATATGTTGATATAATTATAAAATTTATTTCAAATTTGCATTCTGTTTAGAAAATTTATCAATTTTCATTTAACCAATTATAAATAAATGAAGTTAAACTTTACTCATTCATTGGTCGTTTTTCTGGCACTTACCTTTCAAAGTGTATTTTCACAGGAATCAGTCGAAAACAAAATTACGGCAAGTGGTCAGATAGTGGCTGCAGAGAAATCAGATGGTATTTCTAAAGGTGATCCACTGGTAGGCGTTACAATCTCTATAAAAGGAACTACAAGAGGTACAGTTACTGATGTAGATGGTAATTTCAAATTAGAAAATGTGCTTGTAGGTTCAAAACTCGTTGTAAGCTACATTGGCTTTGCCCCTGAAGAGATTACTGTTACTGAGGGGAAAACCGACTACAACATCCCACTCAAATTAGATACCAAGCAACTTGAAGAAGTAGTATTTGTAGGCTATGGTACACAAAAGAAACGTGACGTTACGGGAGCTACAGTTTCTGTGAGTGAAAAAGACATGCGGTTAACTTTGAATACAGGGTTAGACCAAGCTTTGCAAGGTAGAGCTGCAGGCGTTACTGTTACCCAAGTTTCAGGGCAGCCTGGCGCTTCAGCCAACGTTAATATCAGAGGTATCGGGTCAGTTAATGGTAGCCAACCACTATATGTAATTGATGGTGTGCCAATTGATCTAGGAATAACAGATCCGAACAACAGTACCAACACCAACTTAAATTCGATAAATCCCAACGACATAGAAACCATGGAGATATTGAAAGATGCCTCTGCAGCTGCCATCTATGGTGCCAGAGGTGCAAATGGTGTGGTTTTGATTACTACTAAGAGAGGTAAAAGTGGAAAGGGAGTTATTGAATATAACGGGCAGGTTGGCTTAGATAACACATGGAAAAGATTAGATGTGCTAAATGCCGATCAATACAGAGGTTTTTATAGTTCAATATATAAACCCGCTCAAGCATTGATTTATACTGACCCTGACACAATAGCTCAGCAAGCCAATACCAATTGGCAAGACAAGGTTTTTCAACAAGGTATCATTCAAGACCATAGTTTATCGGCTAGGGGAGGGAATGATTTTGCTACATATTCTATTGGATTGGGATATTATAAGCAGACAGGTATAGTTAAAAGGAATGATTTTGAAAGGTTCACTTTTAGGGTAAATTCAGATATCAAACCAAAGAAATGGCTGACAATAGGCGAATCTTTTTCCTTTAGCAGAACTACCCAGTCATTTGGTTCAGATGCAAATGGCCTGCTTAATGACGCTACCAAAACTTCACCGACAATAGCAGTTTTTGCGCGTCCGGAAGATACGCAAAACATAGGAGGCTATGGTGGGCAAATCACTACGCTCACAGGCTATAATGATGGTATCAATGTAGTTGCGAATAACAATTCTTTGTCGGTTACTAATATTAACAACCGAGTACTTGGCAATGTGTACATAGAAGCTGAAATATTTAAAGGATTAAAGTACAGACTCAATACAGGTGCAGATCTAAATTTTAGGGACAACACTGATATAGGTCAGCCTTACTTTTATGGGCAGCTAGAAGGTAGAAATAGACCTTCAAAAACAATTAGCTACAACAGAGATCTTGCCTTGAATTGGTTGGCAGACAACATACTTAGCTACGCCAAAAAAGTAGGAAGGCACGACTTTTCAGCCTTGGCAGGCTACTCTAGTCAGTATTTTTTTAATTCTGGCTTTTCAGCTTCTGGATCTACCTATCCTACGCAAATTAATACTATCGGTGCTTCATTGAGTCCTAATTCTTTTAATGCTGGAGGTGCTAATACAGAAGCTGCTTTGATTGGCTATATTGGAAGGGTTACTTATGTGTACAATGACTTGTTGATGTTTACAGCCAATGCAAGGTATGATGGATCTTCCAGATTTGGGAAAAACAATAAGTATGGATTTTTCCCTTCATTTTCCGCAGGATGGAGAATAAGTAATATGGAGTTTATGAAAAACTACCAATGGATTTCAGATTTGAAATTACGTGCTGGATATGGAGTAACAGGAAATCAAGATTTAGCGAATATACCAAATGGCAACTACTTATTCACACAAGTTATCTATCCTGATATTATAAGGTATCCACTAGGGCCTGATTCAAAAATTTTTTCAGCAGCGGCACCTACTTTGGGTTTGGCTAACCCAAACCTAAGATGGGAAAGCGTAACCCAAGCAAACATAGGTCTTGATGTAGCACTATTCCAAAATAGCATCACAATGAATGTAGATGCATTTTTAAAACAATCGAGTGGAATTCTAATTCCAGTATCAATCAATGCACTTTCAGGGGTTCAAAATGCGCCCTTTTTCACAAATCCAAGCTATTTTAAGAATGCAGGCGATGTGCGTAATATGGGTATAGAAGCCTCTATCACATACAGGAATGAAAAAAATGCGTTCAAATTTTCAATTTCCCCTAATTTCACTCTAGTGGAAAACAAAGTAATTAAATTAGAAGGGGAAGCTGCCGCTGGTTCTAGTGTGAATATCCCTAATGCAGATGGAAGAATAAGAACACAAGCAGGGCATCCGATTGGTAGCTTTTATGGGTATGTTACTGATGGTATTATTCAAAATAGTACAGATAGTGCAAATTATGCAGGAAATAAACTCCCATCTGGTAATACTACTAAAAGTAGTCCCGCTGGAGTTGGAGATATCAGATTTAAGGATTTAAATAATGATGGTGTAATTGGAGAGAAAGACAGAACATTTATTGGAAAGCCAAACCCCACCATTTCTTACGGTCTAACCCTGAGGGCTTCCTACAAATGGTTCGATTTTTCATTGTTTTTACAAGGTGCAGCAGGTATGCAAATATATAATAACCAGAGAGCTGATTTGGAAGCCATGAAAGGAGGAAACGATTGGAATCAACTTACCTCAGTACTAAACCATTGGACACCCACTAATACCAATACAGACATACCAAGGGCAGTGCTTGGTGATCCGTCTCTAAACACCCGCTATTCAGATCGTTGGATTGAGAATGGCGATTATGTGAGAATAAAGTCTGTGCAGGTTGGTCTATCAATACCTGAAACTATTCTTAAATCTTTGTTTAGAACCCAAGATCCTGTGAGCCTTCGCTTTTATATCGGGTCACAAAACCTGCGTACTTGGACCGCTTACAAAGGTTTTGATCCAGAGATTTCTAATCTTAACCCAACAAATACAGGTATTGATTACGGAAATTTTCCACAAGCCAGACGCTTTCTTGGTGGTTTACAATTCTCATTTTAACAACTTTTATAAATAAAAAAATGAAAAAATATAGTATATTATCCATTTGCTTGCTGCTTAATTTAAGTTGTGCAAAAGACTTCCTTGATAAACAACCACTCAGTCAATTAAATTCTGAAGTTTTTTATAAAACAGAAGAGGATGCATTAAAAGCTATATTAGCCTGTTATTCTACTCTTCAAGTTCCTTTCTTTTATGGTAGGTCTATTCCATATATAGCCGAATTAGCCTCTGACGATGCCAACCATAAGAATACATCCAATCCACTAGATATATTTAATTGGACTGAAAATTCAATAAATGAAAGTGAGAAGTTTAGCGACCTTTGGAAACAATGCTATGAGGGTGTGTATAGGTGCAATTTGGTAATGGATAAAGTGGGTTTAAACAGAAAAGATGGCAAGTCGGCTATTAAATTTTCAATTGAAGCCGATAGGAGTGCAATGCTCGCGGAAGCTAGGTTTCTTAGAGGTTTGTATTACTGGCATTTGGCAGCTTATTGGGGTGATGTGCCTATTATTTTAGACGTTAAAGACGATGTAGAAAAGATTAATATCCCCACAAGTCCTGAAAAGGAAGTATATGCTCAAATAATAGACGATTTACAAAAAGCAGAAGCTGACCTTCCCACAGCATGGAGTACGGAAAACGGTGGAAGGGCAACAAAATATGCATGTAAAGCATTATTGGGAAAGGCGTATATTTTCAATCAACAATGGGATTTGGCAATACCAAAGCTAAAGGAAGTGGTGACTGATGGAGGCTACACACTGCTTCCCAAGTTCCGAGATATATTTAGTAGAACAAATGAATTGAATAGCGAAAGCATCTTTGAGATACAATTTGGTGAAATAGGTCCTTGGCCACCTTGGAATCCTTTTATTTCTGATATAGGTATCGGGGGTGAAGGCGATTTTCGTGATTTAATAATGGCACCGCAAAATGTAGGTGGGCAGACTGGTTTTGGGGAAATAATAGCCGAAAAAGATTTGGTAGAAGAATACGAATACTTTGATTCTAGGCTTAGAGAGACTGTTCATTACCCATTCGATGAAAATGACAATTATATATTAGATACCTTGTATGGCTACAAATCAGACAAAAGCCAAAAACTAGAAACTTATTCAAGAGCATGGCTTAAAATTGTAAAAGCAGGAGGAAACCCAGAAAGGCTATACTTCCATATAAAAAAGGCAGTGCAAGCCTACCAAGGTATAGGAACTACTGGTAATTCTACTAATAATTGGCGAATGATCAGGTTGGCGGATGTTATGCTGCTGTTGGCTGAAGCTTATAATGAAACAGGTGATGTAGAAAGTGCAATACCACTACTAAATAAAGTGAGAGACAGAGCTAGAGGTTTGGAATTTAAAAACAACCCCAACCAAATTAATCCCAAAAAATATGTGGCAGCTCGTGGAGATTCTGTGGAAGTATTGCCGCATTTCGTTTCTGGTTCTGGATACTTTGGTAATGCAGCAATTGGCGGGTTTGATTTAGACTTTTCTGGAGGAACGCAAGATGCGATGCGAAGAGCTATCATTCATGAAAGAAGAATGGAATTGGCCTTTGAATACCACCGATTTCTTGACATGACCCGTTGGGAACGTATAAATCAAAATCACCCTGGAGCTGCAAACGTTGTTTTTGCAAATAAACCTCCATTCTACAAAAGAGATTATGTATATGGCAAACATGGACGATGCCCAATACCTAGATTCCAAATAGATTTGAGCAAAGGTACCCTGAAACAGAATCCTAATTATTAGATTTTTGCATAAATAGTATCAACTAGTGTATTGTTAAAAATATTTCAATCACTTATATAGAAATATATAATTTTATCTTATTTTTGTTATATTATTAAAAATTTAACTCCTTAAATGTTATGAATAAATTATTTCTTAAAGTATCTATATTTACTTCGGTAGTATTTACTTATTTTCTTTCGATAGGGCAACCTATACAAACCAATCCCAAAACTGGTTATGGTGCTTACGATCCTGATCCAATGTATCAGGCAAATTTTTGGTATTCCAATAATTATGTGTTGCTAGCTCATCCAGCAAATGCTGGTGTAAAGATAGATGGTATTTTTGACGATCCTGTTTGGATTAATTTAGCTGGATTTAATACAACTTCAAATACTTTTCCTACGAAAATAGATAGAAACGCAAAGTTTAATGGGAATCCTGGAGGCAATGATAATATCCCAGCCGCATCATTATTCAGTGGAACTGATGCAACGTTTGGTGTGGGTTGGGATACCACTTATTTATATTTAGCTATATCTGTAAAAAGTGCTGAATATCTAGCAGCCAAATCTTTTCTAACTGCTAGTGGAGGTAACTTCGAGAATTTTGAAACTGCCGGGGTTGAATTCTATATTGCCGCAAATAATGCCAAGAGATCTTTTTCCAAGGATGCAAGTGGAAATCCAGAATTTCCTGGATCCGGTCAGAATTATGATAGTGATGTAGATTTTAAATTTCAAATGGGTCCTCTAGTGGGGAAAACAAACAGAAGAGTTTCTTCAGATAATTTCGGTCTTTGGTCAGGTCCTTTCAATCCTGATGGTCCTATCAATGCTTTCATTAAGGATACAGATTATGGTTATAACTTAGAGATTGCAATTCTGTGGAAAACAATTAATATATCATATATTAATGAATTGACAGGTATTTACTTAGATCCTCTGAATAAACCTGATGCCGCTAATGGTAGAATTAAGGGATTAGATCTGTCAGTTGCTGTTCCTCAGCCTGATGGTCAAAAAAGACAAGCTAGATTGATGTGGAATCAATGCTGTCTGGATAGAGGATGGACTGAATCCATTCACTTTGGTGTAATTACATTGACAGGTACACCATTGGCATTG
This sequence comes from uncultured Bifidobacteriaceae bacterium, assembly GCA_964565665.1. Classification (GTDB taxonomy): domain Bacteria; phylum Bacteroidota; class Bacteroidia; order Cytophagales; family UBA9547; genus CAZMFZ01. The sequence goes on from CAZMFZ010000093.1 coordinate 6,277, forward strand.
CCGCTAAAAGACATAAATATTTCACCAAATCCTTTGTCGATATCAGATAAGATTCCAGTGCCACTAGTGGTTTCAATTGATCCCTCTGATGCAGTAAGCCTTGTAGTGTTTGATGTATTTAATTCGGATACACTAAAGCCAGTTGCATTTGTTTCTGAAAATGGAGTAGTATCTCCTGTGAGTAATGGAACTGCGACTGTTATCGGTACTTCACTTTCAAAAAAGTTTGAAACCGTAGGGTTTGTGAAGTCTGTCACTAGCGTTATCGTAACTGTTACAAATCAACCCTCTGTTTCAGCAATTACATTGACTGATGCGAATATTGTAAATTCTTGGGGTTCTACCGTGTTAGGAGTGGCTGTGTTACCTTCTGACGCATTCCAAGGGGTAAGTTGGTCGTTTGCAGAACCTACTACGCTTGCTTCTATTGATGCAATTTTAGGGTCAGTTAAAGCAACAGGGCTTGGAAATGGTGAAGTACTAGTGAAAGCTACTTCGCTTGCAGACCCTTCCATTTCATCTGTAGGTAAAGTGACAATTTCGAAACAAACCAAGATTAACAATGGGATACTTAACATTAGAAATTACCAGAATGTAGCGTGTGGCGGAAGAGGGTTAAATAATATGACGTTGACAGGTTACAATTTGAGCTCTAAAATGGATTTGCATGCTGAGTTTTATGATCCATTTACTTGTCAATTTGAATTGGTGCCACCTGAATTAATGAATTATAAATTAAGAAATAAAGTGGGAGCATCAGTTTCTAAGACTGTTGCAGAAGTTGTTACTTTATCAGGTACAGGGCAAACTTCTTTGACAATCAAGACATCACAAAAGCAAGACTATAGAATTTTTGCTACTTATTATCCCGATGCTTCGGTTGCAATCACCGTAACCGTAGCAGGCAATCTATTCCTTAGTGTTTCTGGTTCAAACTGTTCTGTAGCAGGAATTGCTGATCCAGATAATTTTACGCCTTCAACATCTTGTGTTGGAACATCTACCGCCCCTGCGACAATTGATGAAGCTCCAGTTACTTTATTTCCAAACCCTACAACAGGCGACTTCGCTGTAAGCATTGATTTGAATAAAGGTTCTGTAGTATCGGTAACGGTATTAAATACAGTTGGGTCTGTAGTTTCAACTTCAAAATCTAGTGTATCATCAGGAAAATCTACGATTTCAGTGGGCGGTGCAGGCTTGGCTAAAGGCTTGTATTTTGTAACTGTAAGTACATCAGATGGCCAGTCGGCTACAACGAAACTACTTGTCGAATAGTTTGTAAATTAAGTATTAAATACAAAAAGAGGGATGATTATTCATCCCTCTTTTTTGTGCCTGATACTTTACAATTAATTCATTTGCTTATGAATATTTATTACAGTTATTTTGATGCCTACTTAACTCTAAAATATAAAAACATGTTTAAAAAAATTATTACCCTTTCAGTATTAGTTGCATTATATTTTAATGGCAATGCTCAAGAAAAAAGAAGGAGTTCGAAAGACATTATAAGCAAAGGTTTCTTTGTGAATGTTGGTTTAGCTTTTCCTTCTCAAACCTTTACAGTTACTAAAGTAAAACAAGATAAAACTACTCCAACAGGAGTTGTGACAACTGATTCTACAGGGGCTAAATATGATGCACAATCACTGGGGATATTGCCAAGTATAGAAGTTGGAAACCAATGGTATTTCTGGAAAAATGAAAAAATGGGAGTTGGATTAAGGGTTAGTTGGTTTCAATTTGGTTTTAGTACTTATACATTAAATGATTCAAAATTAATTTATGGAAGCGATTTAAATGTTACAAATGTTGATTTGAGGTTTATCAAACTTGCTCCTCAATATACTTACGCTCTAACTGAAGATATGGCACTGGATTTTAGTTTTGAAGTCGCCCCCACTGTTTTCATAGGTGCAGTTGCAAAAGACGATAATATCTATGCCACATCATCTGTAGGTTTATTATTTGCCCCAGGCTTAAAATTTAGATATAAAGTATTTGCTGCTGGCTTTGATTATGGTTTTGGTGCACCTAGCACAGCCGCAATCTCTACATTTGGAAACAGCAGTGATTCCAAATTAGTTTCTACTGCGACAGGTACAGCGGCAACTTCTTATCCTCGTATTTACTTAGGATTCAAATTTTAATTTTTAAGAAAATTTGTAAAAAGCACTTTGTATTTCTATTACAAAGTGCTTTTTTATTATTGCTGCTTATCTACATAATAATGGGAAATTTTATCTAAAAAGTAATCGGGTGCGGCACACGGGCGCTTGCTATTCCCTTTAATAAATACTAGGGTAGTTTCTCCAATGGTGAGCAGCTCTTTCAATTCATTGAATACTTCGTATGCAAATTTTATTCTTGCCGTTGGTAATTCTGGAATTGTGATTTTGATTGTAAGCAAATCATCGTATTTAGCAGGGCGTACAAATTTCGACTTGTATTCTAACACCGGCAGCATTATTCCTGCCTCTTCTAAGGCTTTATAACTTAGTCCTAATTTGCGTAATGATTCTACTCTTGCTACCTCAAAATAAGTGGCGTAATTGCCATAATATACATAACCCATTTGATCGGTTTCAGCATAGCGAACTCTTATTTCTACCTCATTTATAAACATTGGTTACAAACATTTCTTATTTGTTCTTCATTTTTTTAATGGCCATCCTAAATGCCAAAATAGTCATTAGCATTACCTCGGAAATCACCACAATTTTCCAATTGGCATAATATTCATTTGTATGTGTGGCATACCATTTTATTGTTATGAAATTAAGTATCAGTATTATGATGAATAATAATAGGTAACGAAAGAATTTCGATTTGAAAAATGCCAAAATCTAATTTTTAGAGTTTTTTATTCTTTTGTTCTGGTGAATATTGCCTTTGTCGAGCGATTTCCAGTAATCTCTGGCTACAGCGAGGTGTTCATCAAAATTTTTACTAAATAAATGGTATCCTGTAAGGTCTGGTCGAGCGCAAAAAAAGTAGAAATCATGCCTTTCATAATCTAATACTGCTTCAATTGATGCTATTGATGGTAAATTGATAGGACCAGGGGGTAGGCCGGTTCTGCGGTAGGTATTGTATGGCGACTTAAAATAGCGATGAAATTCATTGATTCTTCTTGCATCGAAATCGCCTGTAGCGTATACCAAAGTTGGGTCTGCTTGCAAGCGTTGTCCGCCATTGTATCTATTCATGTATACTCCAGCTATGCGAGGTTTTTCGTCATTTTTGTGCGTTTCAGCTTCCACAATAGAAGCCATGACGGTAACCTGCACTGGTGTAAGGCCAATTTCATTGGCTTTTTTTATTCGTTCTGCTGTCCAGAATTTTTGGTATTCGGCTTGAAAATAGTCTAAAAAATCGGTGATGGTGTATGTCCAATACACTTGATAGGTATTTGGAATAAACATTGCCATAATGGTGGTATCGTTAAATCCATACTTGGTAGATAAAAAATCTGCATTATTTAATGTATCAATTAAATTTTGATAATTAAAAGGGAGTTTCTTAGCTATTTTGCGAGCTAAGTCTTCTTTTGTTCGCACGTTGTTAAAGGTGAGATTTAATGGGCTTTGCCTCCCATTCTTCATCATTTTAAATAAAGAGAAATTACTTGTATTGGTTAGCAAATCGTATTTACCAGGTTTTACATTTTCCCTGTAATTCAATAATTTGGATAAAAACATAAAGGAAAGCCTATCGTGTAAAAACTCACCTTTTTCAAGTGAATCTACAACTTGCTTAAAATCAGCACCTTTTGGAATTAAAAGAGTTTTGTTGGGTTTATCAAGCAAGATATTGTCAGCAAATAGTATTTGATACCCATAAAAAGTAGTGGAAGCGAAAATAAAAGCAAACACAATCAAAAATCCGGCTTTAAGTTGGAAATCTTTTTTGTCTTTTTCTGTAATTTTTCTCTGTTTAGCCAAAAGGTGTATGCTTTATTCGTAAGCCAATATCATTTCTACCCTGCGATTGATTTTCCTATTACCATCTGAAAGGTTAGGCAGTTTGGGTTTAGACTCCCCATATCCATCAGAAGTGATTCTAGAATGTTGAACTCCTTTGTTTTCTAAATACAATTCAGTGGAGGCTGCTCTTTTACGTGAAAGTAAAAGATTGGCTTGGTCTTCCCCCACATCATCTGTATGGCCTTCTAAATGGAGTTTCGTGGCGGGATTGTTTATCATTATTCTTGCTAAAGCATTTAGTGATGGGTATGATGTTTCTACTATTACATCACTTCCTGTCTCAAATAGAAGGTTGTCAAAAGCATTTTTTAGGGCTTCTTTTTCTTCAGGTTTTAAGGATGGACAGCCTCTTAATTCTTGTACTCCAGGTGTTTTGGGACATAAATCATCTACATCAGGCACACCATCGCCATCAGTATCTTTAGGTGGGCAGCCTTTTAACGCCCAAGTACCTTTTTCTTTTGGGCAATTATCGTCCAAATCTTTAATACCATCGCCATCGGTATCAGGGCAGCCTGCAAAATCAGGCGTTCCTTTCACCGTCACGCAATCGTCATCTTTATCGGCAATACCATCGCCATCGGTATCCGGCCAGGGGCAACCAAAGTTTTCTTTAAATCCTTTTTCATTGATGCAATGGTCTTCGGCATCGTAAACACCATCAAAATCCACATCCATAGGGCAACCAAATGGTGTTACTTCGCCTTTTTTGCCTATTCCCGGACATTTATCATTTATATCTAATACGCCATCACCATCGGCATCAAACTCATAATAATGGGCTGTCCGCTGAATGGTGGATTGTGTTTTGGCTTTTTTTGATGCTTCAGAACGCATTTTTTGTGTGCGTTTTGGGTTTTGAGCCATAAGACTAAGGCTGAAAAGCAAAATAAAAATAGAAAGTCCGGTTGAGATTTTAGGCATTCGTATGTTTTAATATCTACAAAAATAGCCATTAAATATAGATAGCCAAAAATATAGTTGCTTGATGATGCAGGTTATTGGTTAGATAGAATGGTTTGCAAACATTAATAGTTTATGAGTTCTACTCCATAACTTTTCTTAAATCGATCTATGATTGCTTGCGAATCTTTAGTATCGTAGCAAGGCTTTAGAAAATTTTTAATTTCACTGACATTGCTAATTGATTCGTTTGTATCTATAAATCCGTAGCCAAGAAATTTACCTTTTTCTACCATTACAAAAGCATTTTCATTTTCGTTTCTCCCTTTTGTTTTCAAAAGGAATGATTTATTATCTTCAGATTGTGCAAATGCTAATGTAAAACGTTGATTGTAAACTTCCACACCTGTAGCTTCGTGGCATACCTGATGGCATATTTGAGTAGTATTTATTTCAGATGGGCATTTCTCTTTAGAAGGCATTAAGCCTGATAGTTTCAGGCAAAGGTTGTGTTCTTTTATTTTATTCAAAACAAATTCTAATGCCTGAGTTTGTGATGCGAATGTGAGCATGGGCGTATCTCTTTTGCCCGATTTGCCGATAGATAATCGGGCATATCCATTTTGATCTATATATTGGTATAAACCAGTATTTAAATTAAATTTTTTATTGGCTTTGTTATACATTGGGTAATGTTTCTTAATTAGCTCATTTTCAAGTAATAATGCTATGAATTCGCTACCAGTTTCATCGCAAGATACATCGTGAATAGAATTCAGGAAAAGGGTTTTAGTTTTGGTATGAGTTCTGCTTGAGAAATGTTCGAATACTCTTGATTTGATTTTTTGGGCTTTGCCAACGTACACTATTTTCCCCTTTTGGTCATAGAAAATATACACTCCTGTGGTATCAGGAAGCTTATCGAATAAATCTCTATTGATATGAGGAGGTAAATTATATTCATTAGAGGTCTTTTCAAGGAAAGAATTTATAATAGGAATGAAACCTTCGTTGCTAGTAAGCAGTGAAAATAACTTGGCTGTAGCTTCTGCATCCCCGCCAGCTCTATGTCTGTCATTAACGGCAATACCCACTTGAGCACACAAGTTACCAAGTGAATAAGATTTGAAACCTGATAATATTTTCCGGGCCAACCTAACGGTACAGAGTCTTTTGCGTGAAAAATTAACTCCTAAATGTTCAAATTCTTTTTTTATAAAACTATAATCGAAGTTCACATTGTGAGCCACAAATATTGAATCTTTTGTAAATTCATATATTATTTCAGCAACGTCTTCAAAAGTAGGTGCATTACTTACCATTGCATTGGTGATGCCTGTGAGTGCGGTAATATTGGCTGGTATTGTTCGTTGCGGATTGATTAATGTTTGATAACTATCGATGACCTGCTTGCCATTGTGGAGAAAAATGGCAATCTCAGTGATTTTGTGCCAATGTGCTGAGCCGCCTGTGGTTTCAATATCTACAATCGCGAAAGTCATTTTTGTTTTTTAAATACCGTTTGGTAAAGTTGCCCAATGTAACCAGTAGCTATTTATCTGAAATAGAGCTTTAGAAGTTTTTAATATAAGCAATATGAACTACATGTTAGGTATTATTTTATAAATTCCGATAGTTCAGTGGAAAACTCATTTGCTCCGTTTTGATTTAGGTGAAATAAATCGGCAAATTTCTCATTTTTCAAGTGGTATTTTTCACTTGTAGAGTAATCAAGAAATACTACATTTTTATAGTTACTGCAAATGTCTTTTATCTGAATTTTCAGATTTTCTGCTTCTTCTACTAATTCTGGTGATATTATCACCAAGGTTTTTATACGATATTGAGCTGTCCGGGCTAGAAATTGGTTGAAATATGCTATTGCTTTGGCATCGTTTTGTGGGATTTGCGTACTGTTTTTAAAATCTATTTTCTGTTTTCTAGCTATTAGTTTTTCAGCTTGAGGTTTAGAAAGTACTCGTGATAAAGGTTGAAAGCCAAAGTCATCAGCAGGGATTTTATTTTCAAATAAAAAGTTGAAAATCATAATAAATAAATAGGAATTAAAAGGATAAGTCTGCGAATACAACTTGTACTTTTCAAATTGTGAAACCACCTCAATGTATTTGTTAAGTGCAGGATATTTTTCACAATAGGGGAGAAGTAGCGTGAGTTTCAGGTATTTAGAATCGTCTTTTGTAAGTTCGGTAGCATTCATATCTAATATTATCAACTTTGGCTTTTTGCGATTAAGTGCTAGCTCTTGCACAGCACAATAGTAGGGTATTCGTTGTCCATCTCTGCCCACATTGTAGCAAGTGAGAGAGGTGATTGCAGAAATGATACTTGGGTTGTAATGCCTTACAGCTCTTGAACTACCAAAAATGAGTATGTCTTCATTTGATTTGTCGATTGAATAGGTAGTTTGGGCTATTTGCCCTTTTTTTTGGTTAAAGAATAGGGTTTTCAAGGCATTACCCAACAGAAAATCTATCGATACTAATAATACAAAAAACAGCAATAGTTTTGTAAAAAATTTCAAATAGGGATTACTCAACATAATTTAAAATTGAAAATAAATGAACTGACCGCCATTAAATACGCCAAAAATGAGAATGGCGAATATGCCAATTATCAAAGTTGCCCAACGCACAATTATAGAAGAATGAGTAGCAAAATTGAGAGTATTGGGTAAATATTCGAGCTTAAACTCCACTGCAAATAATAGTAAAATAGCAAAAATGCAATGTGCCATGCCATTTGTACCATCTCCAAGAAATGGTTTTTCGCCAAATGAAGTCAAATTTGAAAGCAATGAAAAAGCATCTTGAAGTGAGTTTGCTCTAAAAAATATCCAAGTAAGTGTAACTAAACACACGGTAAAAACAGTTTCTAAACAAAATACGATTCTATTATTTTGTAAATTGACAATTGAGATTAGCTTCTTTCTGGTTTTTTCTGTCACCATACCCATTACCCTATACAGGCCATGCAATGCCCCCCAAATTACAAATGTCCAGCTTGCTCCATGCCATACGCCACTTACAACAAACACTATCAATAAGTTGAGGTGTTTTCTGTATTCTGCCACTCGACTTCCTCCCAGAGGAATGTAGAGATAATCTCGAAACCATGTAGAGAGCGAAATATGCCATCTGCCCCAAAAATCTTTGATGGAACGGGCAAAGTAAGGTTGTTTAAAATTGATCATCAAATCTATACCCATGGTTTTGGCCGAGCCAATCGCAATATCGGAATAGCCCGAAAAGTCGCAATAGATTTGTATGGCGAAGAAAAATGAGGCAATAGCAATAGAAGTACCATTGTGAAATTCTGGATTGTTGAATACCGAATCTACATAAATAGACAATCTATCTGCTACCACAAGCTTTTTTATAAATCCCCAAAGCATGATTCGTAAGCCAGATACCATGTTTTCATAACTAAAGTCTATTTTTTTATGAAACTGATGTAATACATTTTGTGGTCTCTCAATAGGCCCAGCTACCAATTGTGGATAAAACATCACATATAGGCTATAAACCCCAAAATGCTTTTCTGCTTTCTGAGTACCTCTGTAAACCTCAATATTGTAGCTCATTGCTTGAAAAGTGTGAAATGACAATCCGATTGGCAATAGAATTTGCAGGTATGGCAATGGATTTGTAATAAATAGTTGGCTGGTGAGAAAGCCTACATTATCTATAAAAAAGTTATAATATTTGAATACTACCAATACGCCCAGATTGGCAATTAGGCTACAAATAAGTAGTATTTTGCGTTCTTTCCCCGTTTTATTCTCAATTTCAATGGCTACAAAATAATCTACTATAATGGTGAAACCCAATATAAGAATGTAGATAGGTACAAATGCCATATAAAAATAGCAACTAGACGCCAATAATATAAACCACCGAAATCTGTACGGAGTTAAAAAATAGCAGCAAGTTACTATTATGTAAAATATTACAAATTCGATTGAATTGAAGAGCATAAATCTGTAGAAATCGGAACCCTAAGTGACTTTGAAATGTGAATAATTGATACAAAAACTTAAAAACTTTCACGCGTATTGATGAC
>CAZMFZ010000094.1:0-15094 GCA_964565665.1 uncultured Bifidobacteriaceae bacterium
CGCTTATTTTATTCATTATATATAATTTACAATATCAAAAAGTCCCCTTCGGGGGTTTGAGGGCCAAATGAATTACTACTTAATAGCGGGAGAAAGATCTGGGGATTTACATGCCTCAAATGTGATGCGAGAAATTAAAAAGCTTGATTTGAATGCCAAATTTAGGTTTTTTGGTGGAGATTATATGCAAGCCCAAGGTGGAAATTTGGTTCTTCATTACGAAGAAATGGCCTTTATGGGGTTTCTTGAGGTTTTATGGAATCTAGATAAAGTAATCGCTAATATCAATTTATGTAAAAAAGACATTATTGCCCAACAACCCGATTCGGTTATCTTGGTTGATTATTCTGGCTTTAATCTTCAAATTGCCAAATTTTTAAGAAATAAAGCCCCTCAAATCAAGATTTATTATTATATATCACCCAAAATATGGGCTTGGAATACAAGTAGAGCAAATTTGATAAAAAAGTTGGTAAACAAAATGTTTTGCATCTTGCCATTTGAAAAAGCATTTTACAAAAAATTTGACTTCGAGGTCGATTATGTTGGCAATCCATCATTAGATGAAATAATTGAATTTAAGCCAATAGCTAATTTCAGAGAAAAAAACAACTTGAGTGAAAAGCCAATTATCGCAGTACTTCCAGGCAGCAGAAAATCTGAAGTTGAATACATGCTTCATTTTATGGTAAGCATTTTACCCGCATTTAGAGAATATCAATTTGTAGTGGCAGGGGTGGGCAATCTGGATGCCCAATACTATAAAAATTTCGAAAGAGATGGTATAGTTTCCATTGTCTACGATCAAACCTACGATTTGCTTTCCAATGCTAAAGTTGCAGTAGTAACATCAGGTACTGCTACATTAGAAACAGCTTTATTTGAAGTGCCACAAGTAGTATGTTATGCCACAAGTTTGGTATCCTATACTATTATAAGGGCATTAATTAAAGTAAAATATATTTCTTTGGTAAATTTAATAGCTGAAAAAGAAGTGGTAGCCGAATTGATACAGGATTCATTTTCTCCCTCAAATTTAATGGAAGAGCTATTGATATTAACTCAAAATCAGGAAGTTAGAGAGAAAATGATTATCGAATATAAGTTGATAAAGCAGAAGCTTGGTAATGAAAAAGCCTGTGAAAACACAGCCAGATTGATTTTTGAAGATTTAACCAGAAACTAAATACTTTTATCAAAAGGCATAATTGCTTTTATTTGCAGCTCAATTTTTAAAATCTAATAAATAAAAATAAGAATAATTTAATAAATGACTGATTTACAGAAGGTAGCCTCTCAAGTTCGAAGAGACATTGTCAGGATGGTGCATGGGGCAAAAAACGGGCATCCAGGTGGTGCATTGGGTTGTGCAGATTTATTTGTGTTGCTCTATTTCAAATTGATGAAACATGACAAAAATTTCAAACCAGATGGAATAGGTGAAGATTTGTTTTTTCTCTCGAATGGCCATATATCTGCCGTTTTCTATAGCACACTTGCTAGATATGGCTATTTTGATGTGAAAGAATTGAGCTCGCATAGGAAATTAAACTCACGTTTACAGGGGCATCCAACCCCACACGAGCATTTGCCGGGCATTCGCATTGCATCAGGCTCATTAGGACAAGGTTTGTCAGTAGCTGCGGGTGCTGCACTGGCTAAAAGATTAAATAAAGATGATAGATTTGTGTATTGTCTAATGGGTGATGGTGAGCAGCAAGAAGGTCAAGTATGGGAAGCAGCCATGTTTGCTCCCCACAATAGGTTAGATAACTTGATTGCATTTATTGATAACAACGGCCAACAAATAGATGGAAGTACTGCTCAAGTGCTTGATTTACTGAATATTGGTAAGAAGTATGAAGCCTTTGGTTGGAATGTGTTGAGCTGCGATGGCAATGACTTTGATGACCTTGAAAAAACCATTTTGGAAGCACAAAAATGCAAAGGTACTGGCAACCCTACAGTGATCATTATGAAAACTGAAATGGGCATGGGTGTAGATTTTATGATGGGGACGCACAAATGGCATGGCAATGCTCCAAGCGATGAACAGGCTGAAAAAGCCTTGGCTCAACTGGAGGAAACTTTAGGAGATTATTAAAGGATAAAAATAGTACCCGAAGTTATTTTTGCTCAGCCACTACTTAACTATGAAGTGGAAGTGCATTTCAAGAAGGGAGAAAAAGAAATCTTTGATGTAAAACCTCATTTTTGAACGCAGTGTTATATTCCATAGATTAAAATACAAAAAAGTTATTTTAATGGAGTAAAGGCGTATTATAGTGTTATTTCTTGGTACGATGATATAATTTCCTTCAATTGCTTTTGAATAAACAAGAAGAGTTATAATTAACAATGATAAATAAGTCTTTTCCGAAATTAATTTTTGTAAACCCGCTAGAAAACTACAAAATATATTTGGAATACGCTGACCAGACAAAAGGTAAATTAGATTTATCGCATTTGAAACATAAGGGTGTTTTTGAAAAATGGGACGATGTTGATTATTTTAATAAAGTTTATATTAATGAAGAAAATGGTTCTATAGCTTGGGATGATGCTATTGAATTATACCCAGATTCACAATACTTAAAGTTAGTTGGGAAATCATTTGAAGAGTGGAGTAAATCAGATATGAATAATGCCTAAAATATCGGTATTCTTTGGTATCATTATTGAAATGTATTTTGAAGATCACAATCCACCCCATTTTCATGCAAGATATGGTGATTTCAAAGCTGAAATTATGATATCTGATTTATCAGTAAAAGCTGGTTATTTACCATCCAGAGCCTTAGGGTTAGTTGTTGAGTGCGCTTCTCAACACCAAATAGAATCGTTTGAAACTTGGAAATTATTAAGTGAGGAAAGCCTATTTAAAAAAATTGAACCATTGAAATAAAGTATCAGCACAAAAAAAATGAAAAAATACACATTTACCGATAAAAAAGATACCCGTTCAGGATTTGGAGATGCAATGACAGAATTAGGGAGATCAAACCCTAATGTAGTCGCGCTTTGTGCGGACTTAACAGGTTCTCTTAAGCTAGATAATTTCTTGAAGGAAAATCCTGAAAGATTTATTCAAACCGGAATTGCGGAAGCCAATATGATTGGTTTAGCAGCAGGATTGACCATTGGAGGCAAAATTTCATACGCTACCACTTTTGCTAATTTCGGTACGGGCAGAGTGTATGATCAAATTCGGCAATGTGTAGCTTATTCTAATAAAAATGTAAAAATTGCTTGTTCGCATGCTGGCCTTACGCTTGGAGAAGATGGCGCAACACACCAGATTCTTGAAGATTTAGGACTTATGAAAATGCTACCTGGAATGACTGTAATCAATCCTTGCGATTATAACCAAACCAAAGCTGCGACACTGGCACTTGCCGATCACGTAGGGCCCGCTTATTTGCGTTTTGGAAGGCCAGTAATGCCCATTTTTACACCTTCCAATCAAAAATTTGAAATTGGAAAAGCTTGGATGGTAAATGAAGGTAAAGATGTGACTATCATAGCTACCGGACATATGGTTTGGGAAGCTATAAAAGCGGGTGAAATATTGGAAACAAAAGGAATAGATGCCGAAATTATCAATATCCACACCATTAAGCCTTTAGATACTGAGGCTATCTTGAAATCTGTTAGAAAAACAGGCTGCGTAGTTACAGCCGAAGAACATAATATATTAGGCGGATTAGGTGAAAGTGTTGCTCATGTACTTACTACCCAATTCCCTGTTCCTCAGGAATTTATTGGTACAAAAGATACTTTTGGAGAAAGCGGAACACCTGATGAATTGATGAAAAAATATGGCTTAACTGCAGAAAATATTGTGGAAGCAGTTGAGAAAGTGATTAAAAGAGCTAGGTAATCTGTAAGTCAAGCCCTAATGCTAAAAGTATCAGTATAACCGACCCAATGGCAATTCTATACCATCCAAAGGCTTTAAAACCGTTTTTAGAAAGGTAAGTGATAAAAAATTTGATGGCCAGCATGGCCACCACAAATGCTACAATATTGCCAATGGCAAGCATTTGAATGTCTTCTGGTTGAATGGATTTGTAGCTTTTCAATAGTTTATAGGCTGTGGCTGCAAACATGGTAGGCACAGCCAAAAAAAACGAAAATTCAGCAGCTTGTTTTCTAGTAAGTCCCCGAACCATGCCTCCGATAATTGTCGATGCAGACCTTGAAACACCAGGTATTAACGCCAAACATTGAAAAAAGCCGATTACAAAAGCCGAAGGATAAGTAATTTCTGTTTCTGTAGTGTTGTTAACAAACCATTTGTCTACGAAAAGTAGCACTATGCCTCCTACTACTAGTGAAACTGCAACTGCAACCACATTTTCCAATAAAGCATCGATATAATCGCCCAGAAGAAACCCAATAATAGCTGCAGGAATAAAAGCAACTAGCAATTTGAAATAAAAGTCGAACGATTGCAAAAATCGGTTCCAATACAAAACAAGCACCGACATTATTGCCCCAAGCTGAATGCTCACAGTAAAAACTTTTACAAATTCAGAACTTTGAATGCCAAACAGGCTAGATACAATTATCATGTGTCCCGTAGATGAAATAGGCAAAAACTCTGTAATGCCCTCTACGATGGCAAGGACTATAGCTTCAAAAATGGTCATCTTAATTTATAAAAAGGGAGTTTGATATTAAACAGCTGATTTCTTCTTATAAAGAATAGCCACAAATTGAATTGCAAAACCAAGAGCTACTATTATAGGACCTAGAGTGATGCCTAAAAAGCCAAATCCATAAGGTTCTTTATCTAATGTCATCACTATAAAGCCAAGTATTAACACTCCAATACCTGTCAAAAGAATAATATAATTTGTGCGGTCGAAAACGAGCTTCATGTTTGTGTTTTAATTATTTGTCGCTAAGATAGATAAAAAACTATGTTTGGGAAAAATACGCTTATAAGTACTAATAAAATCTCTGAAAATGAAAATGACATAAACAGTGCATACCAACAACGTTTTACTTTGTAAAATATGATATTTGCACTCTAAATTCAAAATAGACTACATTGAATATAAAATCTTGGATATCGGCCGCCCGCTTACGTACCTTACCTTTGGCATTTTCGGTCATAATTATGGGGGGTGCTTTGGCTTACAGTAATGATGTTTTTAATGTATCAATTTTGATATTGAGCTTGGTCACCACCTTGTTTTTACAAATATTGTCTAACTACGCAAACGATTATGGCGATAGCCAAAACGGAGCAGACAATAAGTTTCGCAAAGGCGAAACAAGAGCTGTACAGAGTGGTCAAATAACATCTAAACAAATGGTAATTGGAATTATTGTAATGACAATTATGGCTTTAATTTCGGGGATAATTTTGCTAAAAACTGCTTTGGGAGCATTTAATATCCCTTTTTTCATTTTTTTCACCTTGGGCATGGTTTGCATAGCTGCTGCTGTAAAATACACAGCTGGGAAAAATCCCTATGGATATGCTGGGCTTGGCGATGTAAGCGTGTTTATATTTTTTGGGCTAATTGGCGTAATTGGCAGTTACTACCTTTATGCATCAGATATTTTGAGTTATACATTATTATTTCCTAGTTATTCCTGTGGAGTATTTTCGGTAGCAGTGCTTAATTTAAATAATATGAGAGATATTCTGCCTGATGCCATGGCAGGAAAACGAACTATTCCTGTACGCATTGGTTTTGAAAAAGCCAAACTATATCATCTATTTTTATTGATAAGCGGATTGGTAGCGGCAGCACTTTACTTTGCCTTGACAGGAAAATATTGGCAGATTAGTTTTTTAGTACCCTCCATAGCATACTTTTATAATCTAATAATAAAACCAATTGCTGCATCAAGTGCAAAAGACAATTTAGACAGCTATCTAAAAAAGATGGCACTGGGCACTTTGCTTTTCGTATTAATGTTTGCAGTTGGAATAAATGTATAAGCCTAAGCTTTCGGATCGGTATCGAAGCTCTTCTTTAGTTCATAAAGAAAATCTCTCACTTTTTCCAGCGATTTTACCGCTTCTATTTTCTCTAGCGTTTTGTTCTTATTCATTTTAAGCAACTCTTTTGCTCCTTGTAATGTGTAACCTTTTTCCTTTACATAATGGTACACAATTGAAATATCTTCAATATCTTCTTTGGTGTACACCCTTATACCACGTTGATTCTTAGTTGGTTTTATGGTTTCAAATTCAGTTTCCCAAAATCGAATCAATGATGTAGCAACCCCAAATTTGGCAGCCACTTCACCTATAGTGTAGTATTTCTTCTCTATTTCTTTAGATTTATAAGGCAAAAGGAAATTTTAATGTTAGTAAAAATAATTTCTAACTATTTCAATAAATTTTTCAATATGGTAATCTCCACCGCAGGTGATACTTTTTCATATAAAATATGATATACTGCTTTTAATATTGGCATGTCAATGTCGTATCTTTTAATAATCTCATACATACTTTTCGATGCATAATAGCCTTCCGCAATCATATTCATTTCCATTTGTGCAGCTTTAACTGAATAACCACGACCTATCATACTGCCAAACATCCTATTTCGACTGAATTGCGAGTAGGATGTTACCAACAAATCGCCCAAATATGCCGAACCAAACAAATCGCGCTGCGACATTGGGTGTGCCACTTCCAAGAATCGCTTTACTTCTTGCATAGCATTGGAAATCAATACGGCTTGAAAATTATCGCCATACCCCAAGCCATGTGTAATTCCTGTTAATATAGAAATTATATTTTTCATTATGGCACAATATTCTACCCCATAAATATCGGTTACGGCATTGCATTTTACATATCGGCAAGTCATTAAATTAGAAAATTGTATGCCTGTGTTAAAATCTTTGCAGCCAATTGTAAGATAAGACTGCTTCTCTAAAGCTACCTCTTCCGAATGACACGGGCCACCAATCACACACAAATCATCATCGGGCACATAATAATGTCTTTCAAGGTAATCAGTAATCAGGTGGGTTTGTGTGGGAATAATGCCCTTTACAGCCGATACCACAATTCTACCTTTGAAATCATCGGAAGTCAACGGCTTTAATGCTTCTTTGAGAAAAGCAGCTGGAACAGCCAAAATAACATAATCAGCATCCTGTACACACTTTTTTACATTTGTGTCTACTTTTACTTTCCGCATATTGAGCTGTACATCGCTCAGGTATTTAGGATTATGTTGGAAATGTTTGATGAAATTGACAGTCTCGGGATTGCGTAAACACCATTTAATTTTTGTTTCATTCTCCGAAAGTATTTTTACAATGGCTGTACCCCAACTTCCTCCGCCAATTACTGCTACATTGGTGGTTGTGATTTTTTTAGTTATCAATTCCTTTGCTTTTTGATTGTAGCCTACAGCACAATAATATAAATTTTAGTTTAGAAAACAGACTTTAATTTTAAAACCTTCTAGGTAGTTTTCCCCATGTTTAACAGAATTATAAAAAACAATTTTTGTGTATAAAAAACATTCTCCTTCATTCGTACCTTTGCACCTTGCTCTATGAAGGATTTATATTAAGAAATAAATCTAAGTTAGTCATAACCCTAAAATCAACACACTAAACACAATAGCCTCCTTCGTGGGTTGGGGCGTTCAATTATTTATGAAGAATATCCGTAATTTCTGTATCATCGCTCATATTGACCATGGTAAAAGCACATTAGCCGACAGGCTTTTGGAATTTACCAAAACGGTTTCCAGCCGCGATATGACCGCTCAGGTACTCGATGATATGGATTTGGAGAAAGAAAGAGGTATTACAATCAAGAGCCATGCCATCCAAATGGATTATTTATTTGAAGGTGAAAAATACACGCTCAATCTAATTGATACTCCTGGTCATGTGGATTTCAGCTACGAAGTTTCTCGTTCTATTGCATCATGCGAAGGTGCATTGCTAATTGTAGATGCATCACAAGGCATTCAGGCACAAACCATTAGCAATCTATATTTGGCATTAAACAGCAACCTCACTATTATTCCTGTGTTGAATAAAATAGATTTGCCACATGCTATGCCTGAAGAAGTAAAAGATTCAATTGTAGATTTGATTGGCTGCGACAGAGACGATATTATTCCAGCCAGTGGAAAAGAAGGTAAAGGAATAGATAAAATTTTAGAAGCGATTGTTCACCGTATTCCTGCCCCTGTTGGCGATAAAAACAAACCATTAAGAGCCTTGATTTTTGACTCTGTTTTCAACTCTTTTAGGGGAATAGAAGTTATTTTTAGAATTTATGATGGTACAATTAAAAAAGGAGATAAAATCAAATTCGTAGCCACAGGCAAAGAATACCATGCCGATGAAATCGGTACGTTAAGACTAACAAAAGAACCTAAAGATTCGATTGAAGCAGGCGATGTGGGTTATTTAATTTCAGGCATTAAACAAGCCAAAGAGGTGAAAGTGGGCGATACCATCACCCTTGTCAGCAACCCCACTACCGATATTATTACAGGGTTTGAAGACGTGAAACCGATGGTTTTTGCAGGTTTGTATCCAGTTGATACTTCTGAGTTTGAAGATATGCGCGATGCCATGGAAAAGCTTCAATTGAATGATGCTTCTTTGGTATATGAACCTGAAACTTCCGCTGCTTTAGGCTTCGGGTTCCGCTGCGGCTTTTTGGGAATGTTGCACATGGAAATCATTCAGGAACGCTTAGAAAGGGAATTTAACATGACAGTAATCACTACGGTGCCATCTGTACAGTTTTACGCTTTCGATACAAAAGGAGAAAAACATATTGTAAATGCCCCGGCCGATATGCTTGATCCAACACTGCTTCACCACATTGAAGAACCCTTTATCAAAGCTCAAATTATCACCAAATCCGATTATGTAGGCAATATCATTGGGCTTTGTATGGACAAACGTGGTTTGCTTCAAGTGCAAAGTTATTTGACAACTGACCGTGTAGAACTCATTTTCCACATGCCATTGGCCGAAATGGTATTTGATTTCTTCGATAAATTAAAAACCATTTCACGTGGATATGCTTCCCTTGATTATGAATTGATAGGCTTCAGAGAATCAAGTATGGTTCGTTTGGATATACTTTTAAATGGCGACAAAGTAGATGCACTTTCAGCTATTGTTCACAGAGATAAATCTTATAATTGGGGAAAAAGAATATGTGAAAAGATGAAGGAATTGCTACCTCGCCAGCAATTTGAAATAGCCATTCAAGCAGCGATTGGGGCAAAAATTATCTCTCGAGAAACAATTAGCGCCATGAGAAAAGACGTAACTGCCAAATGCTATGGCGGTGATATTTCCCGAAAAAGAAAGCTACTTGAAAAGCAAAAAGAAGGCAAGAAAAGGATGAGGCAGATTGGCAATGTTGAAATTCCGCAAGAGGCATTTATGGCTGTGCTGAAGCTAGATTGAAAAAATTATAACTAGTGAACAAGAAAGAAATACTAACTATTGAAGTTCAAATGTAGGCTATAGCTTGCACTATGATTTTAGGAACTGGTGCTGGTATAGGTTTTATATTAACTTGTGAATTGGCTGAAATAACTAAGATTTTGCTAGGCATTCCTGTTGTAGTTGTTTTTATATTCTGTTGTAATTGGGCTATCACAACTTATATTCGTATCAAAAAACCAATAAAACAATGATAATTTTATATATTCTAATAATTTTAGCTGGACTAATGTTTATGTATACATTCGGTAGAATCGCATATACAGAATATATGCAAGATAAAGTATAAGCAAATCCAGACTCATTACTCAACTTGAAAAATTAGATGCCTCCAGTTCACAAAAACTTTGTGAATCTTTGGTGTTCATGTTTGAATTTTAGAATATAAAGACTTTGAAATATGAGCTACCAACTCCTAGACGGCAAAAAATTATCGGAAGAAATATTAGCAGAGATTGCAGAAGAAGTAAACCAAATTAAACTAAAGGGCGGGAAAATTCCCCATTTGGCAGCCATTTTGCTGGGCAACGATGGGGCAAGCGAAACTTATGTAGCCAGCAAAGTGCGTAATTGTGAAAAAGTTGGTTTTTATTCAACACTTATCAGGCTTGAAGCTACTATTGCTCAAGCAGAACTATTATCCAAAATTGAAGAACTAAACCAATCAGATGATATTGACGGTTTTATTGTGCAGCTTCCATTACCTAAGCACATTGATGAAAATGCCGTGACATTAGCAATAAGCCCCGCTAAAGACGTAGATGGTTTTCATCCTGAAAATATCGGTAGAATGACTTTAGGATTACCCACGTTTCTGCCTGCAACTCCTAATGGTGTAATGGAGATGCTTAAACGGTATAATATTGAAACTGAAGGAAAAAACTGTGTGGTATTAGGCAGGAGCAACATTGTAGGTACCCCCATGGCTATTTTGATGTCGAGAGCTTCTAAGCCTGGCAATGCCACTGTAACTATTTGCCATAGCAAAACAAAAGACCTTAAATTCATTACACAAAATGCTGATATTCTGATAGTTGCTATTGGCCGACCTGAATTTATAACAGCAGATATGGTGAAACTTGGGGCTGTAATTGTAGATGTAGGCATTCACAGAATCGCAGATGAAACCAAAAAATCAGGTTTTAAATTGGTGGGTGATGTGAAGTTTGACGAAGTGGCTCCATTATCAAGTTACACCACCCCTGTTCCAGGAGGTGTCGGCTTAATGACGATATGCAGTTTGTTGCAAAATACATTGCTTGCTACAATGAATAGAAATGCTTAATTTTAGTATAAAATGAAAGACATTTGATATGAAAGATTGGCAGGAAATAGCTACTCAAACTCCGACAAAATACACAGAACAACTTTTAGATTCACTTAAAAGTAAAAACTACGATGAAGTGAAAGTTGGTTTACATGAATTTTTACGAGAACTAGAAATGAACAATAAAAAAGCCATCAAAAGACAATTGATAAGGCTAATGCTTCATATTATCAAATGGAAAATTCAACCACAAAAACGTTCTACAAGTTGGGTAAGGTCAATTAATGATGCAAGAAGGGAAATTGAATATATAACAGAAGACGAACCAAAATACAATGAGGAATACATCAATCTGCTCTGGGATAGATGTTTTGAAATGGCACAAAACGATGCTAAGTTAGAAATGGGGATTAGGAATTTAGAAATAAAACAATTGGATTGGCACGAAGTATTTGAGAAAGAATATTTTATTGAATCATTATAAAACAGAAACCATGGGGAGGGTAACACAAATAGTCAAAATTGAAAATTCATTTGACATTTCTAAATTTCAAGAAGGATGAATTGAAAAGGCTAGATAAGAACTATGTCTTTAGATTTTTTAGTAGATACAGGTGCTGCAATGGTCTGCATTCCTATTCAACATATCAATACTTTAGGACTTTTGAAAAAGGGAGAAAAGAGGGTAAAAACTGGGATCGGAGATGTTACAAGAAGTATTTATGGACTGGCAAACATTACCATTTGGGACAGAGACATTAGCATGAATATAATGGAAATACCTGAAGGAGTAAATGCTCCTCCTGTATTGGGATATTTGGTGTTGGAAGCGTTAGATTTAGTTGTAGCACCAAAAGATCAGGTACTTATAGGCAACCCTGCTAACAATGGCAAATACATTTTGGATATGTTTTAATACTGGAAAATTTAATAAACGAAATACTGGAAATAAAACCGATGAGGTACACTTGATAGACGAACAATCAAAATCAAATAGGAACTATTGAATGGCCTAAGGTAGTTGATTTAGCACCCGAATTTTTATATGAGATTGGAGAATGAAATAGAAAAATCAGTAGTTACTCTTCCAGTAATGGAGCATTTTTACACTATTCAGGGTGAAGGTGCTTTCACAGGTCACGCAGCTTATTTTATCCGATTAGGTGGCTGTGATGTGGGTTGCCACTGGTGCGATGTAAAAGAAAGCTGGCCTATGGATACGCATCCGCAAATTGAAATAAATAAAATAGTAAATTTTGTAAAAGCCGAAAATGGCAACATTGCTGTAATTACAGGAGGTGAACCCTTGATGCACAATTGCGAATCGCTTACAAGTGCTTTAAATAAAGCCGGAATCCGTACTCATATAGAAACATCTGGAGCTTATAAACCTACAGGTAATTGGAACTGGTTTTGTCTTTCACCTAAAAAATTCAAACTGCCCGTTGTTGAGGCTTACCAAGCCGCTAACGAGTTAAAGATTATTATATCCAACCAATCTGATTTTCATTTTGCAGATCAAGAGCTAGCTAAGCTTATTCAAAACTCAAAATTCAATTCCGAGAGCACTCAAAACCTGAAATTATATCTACAACCAGAGTGGAATAAACGCGAGCAATTAATGCCCCAAATGGTAGATTATGTAAAAAGTAACCCCAAATGGATTATTTCTTTGCAAACCCATAAATATTTGAATATTCCTTAAACTATTCCTAGGCACAGTTCTTCAATCAGTTACTATCTATGCTAAGATTTAATTGAAATTATTTTCTTTGAATCCAAAACATTCACTTATTAGTATGGTTGTTGTTGAAAATTTATATTGAATGAAGCAACTTTTTGACAATACCTCATTTGATTGCAGTAGACTTATCACCCAAGCATACAGTACCTCGTTTTCTATCGGTACAATGCTTATAGATAAAAAAATAAGGAAGCACATTTATTCTATTTATGGCTTTGTGCGGTATGCGGATGAAATAGTAGATACTTTTCATGGTTTCGACAAAGAAAAGCTACTCAAACAATTCAGAAACGACACATTTACATCTATTGAAGATGGAATAAGTCTAAATCCTATTTTAAATAGCTTTCAGAAAACAGTAAATCAATTTAATATTGATATTCCCGTGATTGAAGCATTTCTACATAGCATGGAGATGGATTTGAGCCATAAAAATCATGATTTTGCCAGCTATAAAGAATATATTTATGGCTCTGCGGAGGTGGTTGGATTAATGTGCTTATGCGTATTTGTAGAGGGTGATAAAAAAATGTATGAGTTATTAAAAGCCTCAGCCTTGGCTTTGGGATCAGCGTTTCAAAAAGTGAACTTTTTACGAGATTTACAACATGATTCAATAAATTTAGGTCGCACTTACTTTCCAGAAATTAATTCAGGAAGATTTGACGACACTACCAAGCAAATTATTGAAGAAGATATAAGTAAAGATTTTCAAATGGCATACAAGGGTATCATGTCTTTGCCAAAATCTTGTAAATTGGGTGTTTATGTAGCTTATGTTTATTATTTTAAACTTTTTAATAAAATCAAAAAAGTAAAATCTACCGAGGTAATGCGATCACGTATTCGAATTCCCAATTCGCAAAAGATTTACTTGCTCACAAAGTCGTATTTCGAACATTCATTAATGCCATCTCCGGGTACTTACAAAAATTAAAATCAATAATGAAAGTAGTTATTTTTATCTTTGTATTCTCGCTATCCCATTTAATGTTTGCTGAAAATGCGAATCCTGTTGAGTTAAGGAGAAGATTTTATGCTTCGTTGGATGATGCAAAATCTGCAAAGTTGTTTTTGAGCGAATTTGAAAACTCTAAAAATTCTCTCAAGCCAATTGAACAAGGGTATAGAGCTGCAATTAGCATGGTAATGGCTAAGCATGTATTCAATCCATACAGCAAATTAAAATATTTTATAGATGGGAAAAATGAATTAGAAACAGCAATTGCTTCTAATCCTAAAAATGTAGAACTGATATTAATAAGATTTGCCATTCAGTCAAATGTACCAAGTTTCTTGGGCTATAATTCAAACATAAATACTGATAAAAAATTTCTACTGGAGCATTTAATCCATCAGAAAAAAGAAAATGTATCGGATGCAGATTTGACTAAAATTATAAAGCAATACCTGACCGAATCGAAATATTGCAGTGCTACTGAGAAAGAAACTATTGTACATATGTGATATGAAAAATGAAACCCTGATATTAGTAGATAATTTCGACAATGCTCTTGGGGAGATTGAAAAAATGGAAGCCCATAAACTAGGTGTGCTACATCGGGCTTTTTCAGTTTTTATTTTAAATTCTAAAAATGAGTTACTACTTCAAAAACGGAATATAGAAAAATATCATTCAGGAGGCTTGTGGACAAATACTTGTTGTGGCCATCCGCGACCTGATGAAACCGTAGAAAACGCTGCTTTTCGCAGACTATTTGAAGAGATGGGGTTCGATTGCAGCCTTAAAAAGCATTTTGATTTCATTTATAAAGCTGATTTTGATAATGGCTTAACCGAACATGAATTCGACCACGTTTTCATTGGCTATTTCGATGGCATACCACTACCCAATCCTATCGAAGTAGAAGATTGGAAGTTCGTAAATTATGATTGGTTGATTAACGATGTGGCAATGTTTCCTGAGCGATACACAATTTGGTTTAGAATTTGCCTAGAAAAGCTTGTAGAAAATGAAATTATAACTACTCAGTTACCTACAATATGATACTTGGGCTTGCAATTACGGTTTTATCATTTTTGGGAATGGAATTTATGGCTTGGTTCACCCATAAATATGTAATGCACGGCATTATGTGGCATTTCCATCAAGACCATCATCTAAAAGACCATGAAAATTGGTTTGAACGTAACGATGTATTTTTTCTCATTTATGCCACACCTGGAGCTTTGCTAGTGATTATAGGTATAGTTTCAGGTTTCGATTTTAAATTTTATATCGGAATAGGAATCACATTGTATGGATTTACCTATTTCTTAGTTCATGATATTTTTATTCACCAGCGTTTTAAATTATTTAGAAACACCAATCACCCTTATTTTTTAGCCCTCAGAAAAGCCCACAAAGCCCATCATAAAATACTCGAAAAAGAACATGGAGTGTGCTTTGGTATGCTGGTAGTTCCAAAAAAGTATTACCTTGAGGCGGCAAAAATATTAAACAAATAAATGCAGCCTTTTTACTATCTTTTAGTTGATATTACCACCATTTTGTTTCCTGTTCTTTGGAGCTTTGAGAATAAACTATATTTCTATTCAAAATGGAAATACGTATTCAAAGCTATTTTAATCTCAGGCATTATCTTTATTATTTG
>CAZMFZ010000095.1:0-5905 GCA_964565665.1 uncultured Bifidobacteriaceae bacterium
TATATAACCAAGAAAATATTTCAACAACTCTTCACGAGGTTGGGGGCTGGATAGAAGTATGCCCCACCTCAGCTATTCCTGAAGATGCAGGCGGCTGTGCCTTAATTAATGGCGAGCAAATTGCTATTTTTAATTTTAGCAGAAGAAATGAATGGTACGCAACCCAAAATCTTTGTCCCCATAAGCAACAAATGGCTTTATCGCGAGGTATGATAGGGAGTTTGCTTGACGAACCTAAAGTGGCTTGCCCATTTCATAAAAAGAACTTTTCTCTAAAAACAGGTGAATGCCTTTCGGGAGATGAATATGCCATCAAAACTTATCCAATAAAAGTGGAAAATGATATGGTTTTTATTGAAATTTAAAGGAGATTATTTGGATGGAGGCTGATCAATCCCCTTTAAAAATATGAAATTTGAGCAATAATGGAAGAAATTGGTAAAGATAGATTTTAAGATAAATATTATGTTTTTCTTCACCTACAAAGTTATTGGTAAAATATTTTTTAATTTGTGCTATGAAAATATCAGCATTTGCTATATTGTTAATTTTTAGTGGCGGAATTTTCGCTCAAAACAGCTTTACCCAATCAGGTAGAGAAAATAACATCCACCTTCAAGTAGAAGTGCGAGAAGGTTTCAAAAGAGTAGACGACAGGCTCGACATGATGCAAAAGTAAATAGATGATACAAGAAAGCAAATTGAAGACACTAGAAGACAGATAGAGGACTCTAGAAATTCGTCTGCTACACTTACGTTAAGTGTATTTGGGTACTGTTTGCAGGTATATTTGCCTTATTTGGTTTTATTTACTGGGATAGAAGAACTGCCGTATTGGGTGTAGAGAAAGAACAAAAGCAAATATTATTGGAACTTGAATCTCAAAAACAAAAAATATCAGTTTACGAGCATATTTTTAAAGAAGTAGCTGCCCTGAAATCCCTGTCACTGGAGCTTATACACCAATTCGGCATTTAAGAATTCTGCGGTTTCAATTACGAACCTTACAATTTAATAATTACTTCCCAAAAATCATTGAGAATGGCAGCTCTATAAAAAAATAGCAGCAAGTGATTGGTTCAATCCCTTACTGCTATTTGTAATTGTACTTGCTGCTAATATATAATGTAGCGACTGCTATTTTCCCAAAAGTACATTGAGCCTTGCCTTGGCAATTTTTAGTTTTTTGTCCTCGGCATCTATTTTTTCATCAAAATCTTTACGAATGGCTTCTGCATTTTTAGCTCTAGCAAAAAACTCTACATTGTTTCTAAATTGAGCAATGTTTTCTTCCAAATCTCTGATGTCTTTTCTTAGTTTTCGCTCTTTGTTGAAAAGCTCCTTTTCGCCATCTGGCGTAGCTTTGAGTGCTTGGTAAAGCAATTTAGAAACCAGATTGTCTTTTTCTACATCATCAATATCAGTTACTACTTTTAGCTTGACTTTTATAGCCTCTATAAATCGATTGTATACTTTGCCTTCATCGCCACTTCCGGCTATGGTTGGCAATTTGCTCCAATCGTATACTTTGCTATTTATTTCTGCTACAGAGGCAAAGTTGGCAGGGTCGCCTGTTTCAATCGCTTCTATAAAATCGTACCTTTCTTTAAGTTGGGCTTTGGCTGCGTTTTGTTCTTCTTTTTGAATAGAACGTTTGGCATTGAAATACTCATCGCAGGCCTTTTTGAAACGCTCGTATATTTTGTCTTTCACCTTTAAAGGCACATGCCCAATGGTTTTCCATTGTTTTTGAAGCTCTATTATTTCTTGGGCTGTTTTGCCGCTATCGTAGCTGGCGGCCAACAATTCGGCTTTTTCACAAAGATCAGTTTTCAACTTTAGGTTATCATTCTTAAACTTTTCAAGTTCTTTGAAAAATGCCCTTTTAGCATTGAAAAACTTTTTGAGGCTGTCCCAAAATATTCTATTTATGTCTTTTACTTTTTCTTTTTCAATCAAGCCTGATTTTTTCCATTCTTCTTGCAAGGCATCAAGCAATTTTGTTTGGCTTGCCCATTCATCAGGTTTATCAGAAGTAAAATTTACTAGAGTTTCTAACCGAGCCAGCAATTCTTGTTTGGCAGCCAAGTTTACATCGTACTTCGACTTCAATTCATCTAAATACTCTTTTTTCCTGTCGTGAACTTTATTAGAAGCTTCTTTAAATTTATTCCAAATTTCATCCTGTACTTCCTTGGGGGCAGGGCCAATATGTTTGTATTCATCGTGCAAAATCTCAAGCTCTTTCAGTGCCTTTTGAATATTTGATTCTGAGGCAAGCTTTCCAGCTTTCTCTATTAATAAAGTTTTGGCTTGTAGATTTTTTTTGCGGTCCAGATCAAGTAATTCAAATGCGATGCTGCGTTGGTCGTAAAATCGGTTTACCACAGCTTGGTAGTTCGACCACATTTCTTGCACTTTGTCGAAAGGTACTTGACCGGCATTTTTCCAATCGGCCTGCATAGTTTTGAATTTTTCGAAAGTAGCTTTGCCTGCACTTCCGCTATCAATCAAACCTTTCATTTGAGCCAAAATATCGTTTTTAACTTTTAGATTGGCATCTTTTTTATGCTGGGCATCTTTTTGCTGCTGAATAAAATTAGAGCGTATTTTCGAAAAAGTGGTTTCAAACTTTTCGAAAAAGCCATCACCTTTATACTCGAAGTCGTCAGTAGAACCGCCATTATTTAAAAAGGTGTCTAGTGCAGCATTTTTCTCTGCCTCATAAATCTCTTCAATGCGGGGTTTTAATTTCTTCAAGGCATTATATTGCTCGGCAATATCACCCTCTTTTATAGTTTTGTCGAAAAGCTTTTGGTAATCAGATTTAGTGTATAAACTGAAGTCGGCTTCTTCTACCAACTGGTTTTCTACTAGCAATTCTTCTACTGATTCATTTTCTAAAGTGGATTGCACTTCCTCAAACATAATTCTAATCATTTATTCAGATGGGCAAAGGTACTAAAAACAATCTAATTTATTCTAAGCCCTATTTACAGTTATATATACTGAAATATACTAAGGGTTAAACATTAATAAGACTAAGGCTTAAAAGGTGAAATTGACAGCTTTATGTAAAGACTGTAAAACGGAGAAATGTAAAACTTATCTTCCCAAATTCAACAAAAATTATTACCCCTTTGCCACACAAACCAATGCTTAGTCGAAATATGTAAATACTTAAAAAATCTATGAGTTATTTTACTTTTGAAATTAAAGATTTAATTGCTCGTGTTTGTAATAACTTAGAGTATATTTTCAACTACATATATTTAGCAATCCAAATTGAAAAATGTTTAAATAGCTGAAATGAAACTACATTACTTTCAAATACCATACAAGCTACAAATCAAAGAATGTTTTTATAGATAATGCCATTATTTAGCCAAAATATTATACGTTTTATACTGGAATCGGGCTGCAAATCCACATTTTCTGTTCAAGATAATAAGAAGATTAGGCTCGTAAATCGCACTTCTTTACTCTCAGGATTGCTGCTGTTGGTATCGGTTTTGTGGCTTTCGTATCTTGAAGTTCCGTGGAGTATACTAAATTATTTTTTTCCAAGCATAGTGGGTCTATTTAGTATTTTCATTTTTTCCAGATATATATCAGTAGATTTATCAAAGTTTTTGCTTATCATATTCATTAATTGTACTTTGTTATTGGGTGGATTAATTTCTGATAATACTCCCAAACTTCAACAAGTATTAAGCACGTGGATTTTCTCTACCGCAGGGCTTTTGCTTATTATATTCGACATCAAAGAAAAGTGGAAAATATTGACCGGATGCGTGTTGATATTGGGTTCACATTTGCTCATAGTGCCGTTAGATATATTTCTAAATTCTGGCTTCAACCCTAGCGACCTCAACAATCAGACTTTTGTTTCTATCAGTTTTGTATTTAGTATGAGTTTGCTAATTGGTTCTATTTTTTATTCACAGGCCAACGATTTCAAAATATATATTGATTTAGTAGAAGGCCTGCAAAATTATAACGAGAAGCTGCTTTCGCAAGAAGAAGAGCTTAGGCAGAGCTACGAGGAAATTCGGACAAATCGTGAGCAGATTTATACTGCACTTGAAACTGTAAATGAGAAAAAAGGCCATCTGGAATTGGCCTTGAAAATTGCCAAGATGGGCAGCTACCACTATCATTTTTCCGATAATAAGTCGGTATGGTCAGAAGAACTAAAATCTATGATGGATTTAAGCTTGCTCGATTGGGACAAAGACAAGTTTAGTGTACACGAATTTGTACACCCAGATGACCAGGATAGGGTGGTAAGTGAAGTGAATAAAGCTAGCCATGACATGGATGAGTATAGCATTATATATAGAGTAATCACCAGAAAGAAGGAACAAAAAGTAGTACATTCGGCAGGATTTGTATTTAAAGATATTGAAGGTAATCGATTGGGTATCAGAGGTATAATGCACGATATTACGGATTATAAAAATATAGAAACCGAACTTATCGAAACCAACAAAGAACTCGAAAATTTTATTTATAGGGCTTATCACGACATCAAAGGGCCAGTAGCTACCATCAAAGGGTTGTGCTATATAGCAGCACTTACCACAAATGAAGAAGTGAGTCTGCATTATTTCCAATTGCTAAAGCTGCACATGTATCAATTGGAAACGATACTTTCTAAGCTGCTGATAATCAATGAGATGAAGCAAATGAAATTGCTAGTTAAGCCACTCAATGGACACAAGGTGCTTGATGAAGTAGCGAATTCACTAAAAAATATTGAAGGCTTTGATAAAGTAAATTTTGTGAGAGATGTAGAGCTGCCCGATGTGCTATTTTCAGACAAACTGATGCTGAAAATCATTCTTCAAAATCTAATCGAAAACTCTTTTGCTTTTAAGAGCGACAATTCATCTTGGATAAAAGTACACCTATATCTTGAAGAAAACAATCTGGTAATCAACGTATCAGATAATGGCATTGGTATTCCTGACGAGTATTACGACAAAATTTTTGAACGATACTTCCGAGTGTCTGAGCGCTCGAAAGGTACTGGACTAGGCTTGTATATTGTAAAGAAATTGACAGACAAACTCAATGCCGTAATTGATGTACAGAGTATCCCTTATTTAGAGACCTCTTTTAGGGTAACCGTTCCATTGGCACAATCAAAATTATAAAAATTATTAATCGTAATATTGCGATTAATAAAAAGTTTATCCTATATTTACACAAAGATTAAACTATGGGTATCACCAAAACAGAAAGTTTCAATACACTTCAAAACAGACGAGCTTTGTATTTCAAGGCATTGGGGCATCCGGCTCGCATTGCCATTATTGAGATGCTAATTGAAAAAAAAAGTTGTATCTGCAACGATATGGTGGAAGAGCTGCCACTTTCGCAATCTACCATTTCGCAACATTTGAAAGAGTTGAAAGAAGCTGGAATAATAAAAGGAGAAATTGAAGGGCAGAAAATTTGCTACTGCATTGATTCAATGGCTTGGCAAGAGATTCAAAACGATATGAATGTACTATTCGGTTCATTCAAACCATTGAATATCAGCTGTTGCTGATATTTTTTTAGATTTGTATATCGTATTATTACAATTTAACGATAAGTTAACAATTACACTTTAATATTGCCATGGAAAATAATAACTATCTATTCCCAAGAATGCATGTAAGTTTGTATGTGTCTGACATTCAAGCTACTGTAGATTTCTATACAATCTTTTTCGGCACTGAACCAGTAAAATTAAAAAACGATTATGCAAAATATATTCTAGAAAAACCAAGCTTGATAATCTCGTTTGTTGAGAATAAAGAAAGGGTGCAGTCGAATTTTGGGCATTTGGGCTTTCAGGTAGAAACAGAATACGAGCTTAATAAAAAAATGGAATTGGCAGATAGATTCAAACTAA
>CAZMFZ010000095.1:5915-15007 GCA_964565665.1 uncultured Bifidobacteriaceae bacterium
GTGCAATGGGAGGTATATTATTTCCATGAAGATGCAGAATTTAACGACCCGTTTTACACTCAATCTGAGGCAGAAGCTTGTTGCACATCCAAAAATATTTTGGAAGTAGCAAAAGAAACTGGTTGTTGTACACCAGTAGACACAAAAGTAAAAATAAAAGAAGCCGCATCGGCATGTTGCTGATTATGTATATATTTTAAACTCAAATTACAAAATGAAAACACTTATTATTACCTCGCTAATTACTTTTATGGCAATTCATTTGACAGAAGCACAGCGCAAATTTTACAGAAAACTTGAAAAATACGCTTTAAGTGTCACCCGAGAATTCGACCAAATTCCTGCAGATAGAAAACAACAACTAAAGGATATAGGGGATTGGATAGCAACCAAAAAGACAACCAAAGAGAAAGTGGCAATTACAGTAATCTGTACATCAAACTCTAGAAGAAGCCACATTACGCAAATGTGGCAAAAGCTGCAAGTATTTAGTATGGAATAGACAGTTTGGAGTCGTTTTCGGGTGGCACACAGGCTACAGCTTTCAATCATAGGGCTATTGCTGCACTTAATAGGGCTGGTTTTCAAATAGTTAAATTAAATTCAGGTACAGAATCAAACCCAAAATATTCTGGCTCTATGGGTAGAGATTTGGGGGGTTATATTATGTATTCTAAAAAATACAATGATATGCAAAATCCCCAAAGCAACTTTGGAGCCATTATGGTTTGCTCGGAAGCAGATAAAAGTTGCCCAGTAGTACCTGGGGCAGAAGCCAGATTTTCATTGCCTTATGATGACCCTAAATTTTACGACAATACCGCTTCTGAAAAAGCAAAATATGACGAACGCGTAAGGCAGATTGGTAGAGAAATATTCTTTATGATGGATTATGCAAAGAAACAGTTGGTTTCGAGAGCAGAATCAGTAAAAAAATAAACATATACCTCGTCAACATTGAATAAACTCTCATTTCTCGACCGATTTCTAACGCTTTGGATTTTTGCAGCCATGGGAATCGGCATTCTATTAAGTGTGCTATACCCTGATATGCAATTGTATAACAATAAATGGAGTGTAGGCACCACAAATATTCCATTGGCTATTGGCTTGGTGGTAATGATGTATCCGCCATTGGCTAAAGTACGGTATGAAGAATTGCCCGCTATATTCAAAGATGTGAAAGTATTGGCTTTGTCGCTAGTCCAAAATTGGATAATAGGGCCAATATTAATGTTTATTTTGGCGATACTTTTTTTGCCCGATAAGCCTGAGTATATGGCAGGTTTAATAATGATTGGAATAGCCAGGTGTATTGCTATGGTAATTGTATGGAATAATTTGGCCAAGGGCGACAGCCAATATGCAGCCGCTTTAGTAGCGTTCAATGCAGTGTTTCAGGTATTTTTCTATTCAATTTACGCCTATATATTTCTCACGTATTTGCCGCCAATATTTGGTATGGAAAGTATGAAGCTGTATGTTTCTATTTGGGAAATAGCCCAATCGGTAATTATTTTTTTGGGAATTCCATTCTTGGCCGGCATGATTACACGCTATTTTGGGCTAAAATGGAAGGGGAATCAGTGGTATGAACAAAAATTCATGCCGAGAATAAGCCCAGTTACATTACTGGCTTTGCTATTTACCATTGTGGTAATGTTTAGCTTAAAGGGGCAAATGATTGTCGATTTGCCTTTTGAGGTGCTTAGAATAGCTGCACCACTCAGTATCTATTTCGTGATTATGTTCTTTGCAGCATTTATATTATCGAAAAAAGCAGGGGCAAACTATGCCAAATCAACTTCTTTAGCTTTTACAGCTGCGGGGAATAATTTTGAGTTGGGTATTGCGGTCGCCATATCAGTATTTGGCATCAATTCGGGGCAAGCGTTTGCGGCAGTAATAGGCCCACTAATTGAAGTGCCTGTGCTGCTTTGGTTGGTAAATGTGTCGCTAAAAATGCAGTATTTGTTTGAAAATTAAACTTGTAAAGTTTTCAAACTTGGCAAGTTTGCTGAGGATGAATTGCGAAGCCATATAAACAATCCAATACTTACATAAATAAATTTAAAGCAAAGCCACCTTTAGATGAGGGCATCAAATATTATGAAAAAAATATTGGTATTATGCACAGGCAATAGTTGTCGCAGCCAAATCGCTCACGGTTATTTGGCTCATTTTATAAAAGATAAGGCTGAAATATACAGTGCAGGAATAGAAACGCATGGAGTAAATATACGAGCCATTGCCACTATGAAAGAAGACGGCATTGACATTTCGCATCATACTTCCAACAATGTAAATGGATATGCCGATTTGGAATTTGACTATGCGATTACTGTATGTGACAATGCCAAAGAAAATTGCCCTTATTTTCCTGCTAAAGTGAAAATGCTGCACCACAATTTTGCCGATCCTGCCAAAGCCAAAGGTACAGAGGAAGAAATAATGCTGGAATTTCGAAGAGTGAGAGACGAAATAAAAGAGTACATAAAGGAATTCATTGAAATGAATTGGCTGATGTAGCTATCGGAGTGAAATTAGTTGAAATAAGGCTCTTAATACGACAATTACCTTCTTCCACCCCCTACTGGAAATTTCATTTTGTATTCTGCATCGGTAATACCTTTGCTGATTTTGCCCAATTTGCCTTTTATAAGCTGTTTTTTGAGTGGCGAAAGGTAATCAATAAAAAGTTTGCCATCTAAGTGGTCGTGTTCGTGTTGAATAATGCGGGCAGGAATGCCTTCAAAAACTTCAATACGCTCTACAAAATTTTGATCTACATACTTAATTTTTATTTTCGAAGGTCGCATTATTTTTTCCCTGATTCCAGGAATACTTAGGCAGCCTTCTTCATATTCCCAAGCCTCGCCTTCTTGTTCTAGTATTAGAGCATTTATGAATACTTGCTTGAAATTACTATTTTTTAGTTCGTCTAATACCGTGCCGTCAACTACAAATATGCGGATATTCTTGCCCAATTGTGGAGCTGCTAAACCTACACCATGTGCCAAGGTCATGGTTTCAAACATATTGTCAATAAATTCTTTCAAACCAACATAATCTTTTTGTATATGTTGCGAAATACGTTTTAAAATAGGGTCTCCGTAAGCTACTATGGGCAATATCATTTGATTCTAAATATGGAAATTTTAGTACTGATTAAAGCTAATACAACCAGTTTTTAATACAAAAATAATATATTGAGGTGGTTTTAGAAAAACTATTTAAAAAGTTGGAGTAAAACTTTCTCTTCGTTTTCCCAATTCAAAGCCTGAGAAGCCTTCTTGCAATTGCTTTTCCATTTTTGTAATTGGGCTTCATTATCGAGCAATTCCTTGATTTTCAATACAATATGCGTAGGATTATGGCTCTCAATAAAGTCACCTACTTTGTATGGCAGTACTATTTTCTCAATTTCTACCAATCTTGAAGCCAGCACAGGCACATTGGCGTGTATATAATCAACCACTTTATTGGGCGATGCAAACTGGTAATTGATATTGGTGGGTTTTTCAAAGGATATTCCCAAAGTGGCCAAGCGAGTAAATGCAGGCAGGTATTGCAAAGGCACTGTCCCTGTCATTATTATTTTGTCGCTGTAGCTTATTTTTTTTAATTGAGACTTAAATTTTTTGTACAAATCACCATTGCCAATCATCAAAAATACAGCATTTTCTACCCACTGCATGGCTTCCATCATTTCTTCCAAACCTCTGTCTTTATTTATTGCCCCCTGATAAAGAATGATTTTTCGTTTTTCAATTCTTAGTGCTTCATATATGAGATTTAATATAGCAGCAGTTTCAGAATTACCACCTGGAATGATGCCAAAAATATCTTCACCTTGCGGATATTGAGGCTGGCTAGAGAATGGCATATTGCGAACTACATGCACTTTTTTATGGTATTCATTTTCGTAAAGTGCTGCTATTGAATCGTTTACTGTAAAAATGGTTTTTAATTTGGGGAATATATTTCGCTCGAAGGCTTTCCAAATATTTCGAACTCTATTGCGAGAGAGCAGCTCGGGTACGCCTGTAAAATATTCGTGGCTATCGAAAATCAAGCGTGTTTTGGTAAATTTCGCAACCCAATAATTGGCAGGAAGGGTATCTAAATCATTAGATAAAAAAATGTCGGCAGGGTGTGTAAGCAGGTAAAAAAACAGGCGGATATTGTAATTGGCATAAAACAAAAATCCCTTTTCGAATATGAGCTTTGTACGTTTGGTTTTATAAATTCGTTTTTCAAGTGAAGCACTTCTACTCGTTTTCCGGCCAAACAAAGTCACTGTAAAACCATTATTGTGAAGTGAGAGAGCCACTTTATGCACTCTTTGGTCGGTAACTAAATCGGAAGTAACAGAGATAATAACTCGCTTCATATATTGCTACCTATAGAGATGTGTTGTACTCTGATTGCCAAAGGAAAGAATGTATAAAAAGAAATATAACTTCTGATAAAATTAATAAAAGTACCTTTTCAGAATTGAATATTTTACAACAAATGAAATTACAATTTGCTTAATTCCTTTTCAAAATCAGTATATTTTACATTTAGAGTATTTAAATTTGTGTGGATATGAAAGCCTGGTATTCTGCTTTACTGCCCCTAAATACTACTGGTCTTGTCAATGAATTATCTGGATAATCCCAAACATCATGGCTGCCTTTCGTTCTTTTGTATTCTAACCCTATAAATTTCAGCCATTTTTCAAATAAAATTGTTTTTATAGGTCTGT
The DNA here is from genome assembly GCA_964565665.1 of uncultured Bifidobacteriaceae bacterium. GTDB lineage: Bacteria > Bacteroidota > Bacteroidia > Cytophagales > UBA9547 > CAZMFZ01. The sequence goes on from CAZMFZ010000095.1 coordinate 10,666, forward strand.
ACCCCATTTATTATTTTTAATTATAAACAGGAATAGAAAATTTTTGATTATATAATTCACTAGGATTTCTTTTTGAAATTTTTTGAACCTCCTGAAGTGAATACATAGGCGGCTGATAAAAAGGTTTGGGTCTTTGTTGAAGCTTCCAACCTAATTTGAGTAATTCTCTTTCTAGTGTTCCTTTTTTACTTGTTTCCTCAATTAATATTTCAAGAGCTTCATCAAAAGCCTCCTTTGCTTTCATTTCATTATCACCATATGGTGATAATTCAAGTGCAGGACAGTAGGCTACAAATATATCTTCTTCTTTAAAAACAACCACCGTTATACCTACATACATTATTTGATTGCCTTTTTTAGATATTAACATATTGGGGTAAATTAGTATTTAATAAACGCTAAAATAGCAAACACAGTTCTTATATTGCCAAAAAGAATATTATGGCTAAATAACAATAGGCTTAGTATAGCTTCTATAAAGTACAAACAACCCTATGAGAACCAGCGGAACACTTAGCAATTGCCCCATATTCAATGGCAATCCATTCTCAAATGCTACTTGATTTTCTTTAGTAAATTCTACCAATATGCGTTGGATGAATAATAACACTACAAACCAGCCAAATATGCGGCCTGAAGGTGTTTTTTCTTTGGTCTGTAAGTACATAAGTAGCAAAATACCAAACAATAAGAAGCAGAATATAGATTCATAAAGCTGAGACGGGTGTCTAGCAAAATCTTCTGGCAAACCCTCTGGAGTGTATAATCTGCTGAAAATAAATCCCCAAGATACGTCAGTTGGTTTGCCTACTATTTCAGAATTCATCAAGTTTCCAAGCCTAATAAATGCCCCGCCTAAGGCTATATTTATCACCAATCTGTCTAAAAGATAAAACCAAGTATAGGTTTCTGCAGGTCTTTCAGGCTTTTTATCTCCTAAAAAAGAATTTAAAATGGGTATTTTAGAGAAGAATAATGCTACTTCGTATCGCTTATAAGCAAATAAATAAATGGCAACCATTATGCCTATAGTAGCTCCATGACTTGCCAAGCCGCCTTCCCACACTTTCAAAATATCAAGTGGGTGGCTCAGATAATATTCTGGTTCGTAAAATAAGCAATGCCCCAATCTTGCGCCTATTACAGTAGAAACAACCATATAAAGCAGCAAGCCATCAACATCTTTTACATCACGTTTTTCCATAGTGAAATACCAAGTCATCAAATACTGACCTGCCAAAAAACCCATGGCAAAAAGCAAACCATACCATCGCAAAGAGAAAAACCCGAGGTTAAAAATTTCGGGAGAAACATTCCAAAGAATAAAATTTAGTTGCATTGAATTTGCTTATTGATAATTATCTCCTGCGTATTTTCTAAAAATATCCTCCAACCTTCTAGATTCTTCAGTCATACCTTCCGATTTTAGTATCATGGCTAATTGATTAAGAATATAAAGATTGGATTGTATTTCCATTTCATTTTTGATATTGTTTTTCATATAATAATCCAATTCTTCATCCGCCCGTTTCGCCATGGTATTGCTAATCTCCATTGCTTTTGGTTTGTCGCCACATTTCAATAATATAGATACAAATTGCGGGCTCGTTACATCATAAGGAATGGTTTTGTCAGGTATTACCTCAAAACAATGGTTGATTACTTCCTTAGCCTTCTCATTTTTTCCTTCGTAGTACAATTCTGTAGCCAATCGATAATAAGATAGGCGGGCATTGTAAGGAAATCTGCGGTAGTTTTCATCGTGGTATACCCCTTCTTTATTTAGATTTCTCCAGAACATTCCGTTCATCATTTTGTCGTACATTATAGCTGTATTTACAAAACCTTGGGTAGCTCCCTCTTCTTTGAAAGGCATAAATCGATAGGTTAATCCCTCCATTTGCATGTATTCACGCAAGCCGAGATAATTAGAATTTGAGAGTGTTGATGAAAAATAAATAGGGCGTTCCCAATTGTTATTGGCCATCATATCTAAAATTATCAAATCTTTTTTCTCCAATGCCCCACGTCCTTTTTTCCATACTATGGCTTCCTGAATCATGTTGGCTTTATCTTTAGGAATAAAAGCCATATGGCGAACTTTAGCTGTATCAATTGGTAAAATCAAAGTTTCAGAAGGCAAAGTCGCCAAACTCGAACCACTCTGTGCCTGCACCATTATGGCAGGGTTTTGCTCCCTAATTAGTTTGATATAAACAGGCAAACTAATGCCATTTTTGCCTTGAGGATTTTCTACGTAGGGAACATAATCATTTGTGCCTTCAGCATAATCTTTGTATTCTAGGGTGATTGGCAATGGGTCAGAGTCGTAGGCTTGCATTTTCATTTGTCCTATATACCATTCTGTATTCAACAAACTTAGGTTACAAACCCGCACATCAGTTCTAAAACCTTCTACTTCTTGCACATACCACAATGGAAAAGTGTCATTATCGCCCCCAGTAAATAAAATTCCATTTTTAGCACATGAATTCAATAGGTTTTTGGCAGAATCTACCGAATGATAGCGTTGCGATCGGTCGTGATCATCAAAGCTTTCTTTTGCCATTATTATAGGTACAATCAGGCTCAAGCCCAAAGCCACAATGGGCCTAATAGATTCTTTTTTTATTATCAATGCCAAATATTCAAGAACCTGAAGCAAACCAAGTCCGACCCAAATTGCAAAAGCATAAAATGACCCGACAAAAATGTAATCTCGTTCTCGTGGCTCTGTGGGAGTCGGATTTAAAAAAACAAGAAGCAGGATGCCTGTGAAAAGAAATAAAAGAGTTATTACAAAAAAATCTTTTTTGCTTTTGGCGTATTGGTATATTACACCAAATAAGCCTAGCAAAAGTGGTAGCATAAAATATTGATTTCTGGCTTTGTTGGTAGCCAACGATTCAGGAAGCCCGGCAGTAGTATCCCAAGGACGAAGCCAGCCCATATCTTGTACATCGCCTTCACGCCCGGCAAAATTCCACAAAAAATACCTCCAATACATGTGGCCTAACTGGTAACGGAAGAAAAAGGTGAGGTTGTCGCCCATACTAGGTTTGCGACCAGCGGGCTTTCCCGTCCAACGGGCATATTCATCTGCATGTCCTGGTTGCTTAGAGTGCATGCGTGGAAATAGGATATTGTGCTTTTCATCAAATTTGTTGATTACCTTATAATCATATATTTCATATTTTTTTTCTCCTTTTCTATATTTGGCTTCCCCTTGTTCTTGATCTACTAACTCGGCTGTATAAGATGGCCCGTAAAGTAGTGGGCGATCACCATATTGTTCTCGTTTCAAATAGGAAACAAAACTCATTACATCTTCAGGATTATTTTCATCGATTGGGGTATTGTAGTTGGAACGAATTAATACTATAGCATAAGAACAGAAACCAATCATTACAAAAGTGAAGGCCAAAAGTGCCGTATTGAGGAGTACAATATTTTTCCTTATAGAATAAATAATGCCAAACACTAACCCAACAATAAATAAGGCAATGAATATGGCAACACCTGTGCCAAAAGGCATTCCAAAATTATTGGTAAACAGCACTTCAAATTTGCCTGCAATGGTTGGCAAGCCCGGAATGATGAAGTTATTTATTAACCCTACAATTGCCAGGCTGATTACTGAAGCTAAAATTGCACCTTTTAGATTGGCTTTGTGGCGTTTGAAATAATAAATAAAACCTAAAGCAGGAATGGCCACCAAGTTTAATAAATGGACACCGATAGATAAACCTACCATGTAGGCGATGAGCAAAAGCCATTTGTCTGCCCCTTCTTGGTCGGCTACCGATTCCCACTTGAGCATAGCCCAAAATACAAAAGCGGTAAAAAATGACGACATGGCATACACTTCAGCCTCTACTGCTGAAAACCAAAAAGTATCCGAAAAAGTAAAAACCAACGAACCAACGGCTCCTGCCCCAATTATTGATATGGTTTGGCTTAAAGTCGGCACATCTTTAGCTGGATTTGCCAATACAAGTTTTCTGGCCAAAAGTGTAATTGTCCAGAATAAGAACAATATGGTAGCAGAGCTGCTGAGGGCAGACGAAATATTGATCCAATAGGCTACTTTGCTTACATCGCCCATCGCTAAAAATGAAAATAAGCGCCCTATCAGTAAAAACATAGGTGCTCCTGGAGGGTGTGGCACTTGCAATTTGTAGGCACAGGCTATGAACTCACCACAATCCCAAAAACTGGCTGTAGGTTCTACTGTGAGAATGTAAACTGTAGAGGCAATTAGGAATATTGCCCAACCAGTAATGTTGTTAATCTTCTGATAAGAAAGCATTGATGCAGGAGTATTGGAGTGTTAAAAAGGGTG
>CAZMFZ010000096.1:0-14718 GCA_964565665.1 uncultured Bifidobacteriaceae bacterium
GAGAAGATTGCCGTGAAATATTAAATCGATATATAGAAAAATTAGGCATGTCGCTGTTGGGGTATCGCATAGTGCCAAGCGAGCCATTAATTGCCGACATTGGCCCTACGGCTGTTTCTGCCGAACCTAAAATGGAGCAGGTTTTCATCAAATGTCACGATGATATGACTGATGCTGACGAATTTGAACGCAAACTCTTTATACTTAGAAATTATGTAACTAGGCTCGTGAAAGAGTCTGTTCAAAAAGCGACCAATGATTTTTACATCGCTACCATGTCGTACAAGACATTGGTATATAAAGGGCAATTGACTACCAATCAGGTAGAACCTTATTTTCCTGATTTACAAAATCCAGATTTTGCATCCGCATTCGCAGTGGTGCATTCTCGCTTTTCTACTAATACATTCCCATCGTGGAAATTGGCTCAGCCTTTCCGCTATATTGCTCACAATGGTGAAATAAATACAGTACGTGGCAATGTGAACTGGATAAAAGCCAACGAACCTGTAATGGAATCGTTGCTTTTTAGCAAGGAAGAGATGGAGATGATAATGCCTATCTGTGATATTGATGCTTCAGATTCTGCAAATCTAGATAATGTAGTAGAACTATTGACTTTGAATGGTCGCTCTTTGCCACACGTAATGATGATGCTCATTCCTGAAGCTTGGGATGGAAACGAACAAATGGACGATGATAAAAAGTCGTTCTACGAATACCATGCTTCCATTATGGAGCCTTGGGATGGCCCTGCATCCATTTCATTTACTGATGGAAAAATTGTAGGTGCTACACTTGATAGAAATGGACTTCGTCCTTCACGCTATACTTTATTAGATGATGATACTTTAATAATGGCCTCTGAAGCAGGTGTAATTGAGGTAGATCCATCGAAAGTAGTTGCCAAAGGTCGTTTGCAACCCGGCAGAATGTTTGTTGCCGATTTGGAACAAGGCCGCATTATTTCTGATGAAGAATTAAAGAAAGACATTTGCTCTCGCAATCCTTACAGAGAATGGTTGAATAAATATAAAATTGATTTGAGAGAATTGCCATCTGCTCATCGCACCTATTTGCCTTTAGAAGGCGACTTGTTGATGAAAAAGCAATTGGCATTTGGCTATACCAGCGAAGATTTACGTATGGTAATTGCTCCAATGGCCGAAGATGGCAAAGAACCTGTCGGCTCAATGGGGCAAGATACGCCTTTGGCTATCCTTTCAGACCAAGCCCAGCATTTGTCAAGCTATTTCAAACAATTATTTGCCCAGGTTACCAATCCCCCCATTGACCCCATTCGCGAACGCATGGTAATGTCGCTGGTGAGCTATATTGGTGGGGTTTCTAATTTATTGGAAGAATCGCCACAGCATTGCCATATTGTGGCTTTGAAACAACCTGTATTGACCAATAAAGATTTGGAAAGGTTGCGATATATCGATCATGCACATTTTCAAACCAAGACCATTCCTATTGTTTTTTACAGCCAAGATTATAAAAAAGGGGGTTTAGAGAAATCGCTTGACCGCATTTGCCAATACGCTGCCGATGCAGTAGAAGATGGCTACGAAATTATATTACTTTCAGATCGTGGTATTGATAGCGACCATGCCCCTATTCCGTCATTGTTGGCCACTGCAGCTGTTCATCATCATTTGATTCGCAAAGGCTTACGCTCTAAAGTTGGCTTGATAGTAGAGGCTGGCGATGTGTGGGAAACTCATCATTTCGCAACTTTAATTGGTTTTGGAGCTTCGGCAGTAAATCCTTATCTGGCATTTGAAACCATCAATGGTTTGAAAGTAGATGAAATAATAAAATCTGATTTGACAGAGGATAAAATGCAATACAATTTCACAAAAGCTGTGGGAGATGGATTGCTGAAAATCATGTCGAAAATGGGAATTTCTACTTTGCAATCTTATACCGGTGCTCAAATATTCGAGGCTCTAGGTTTGAACAAAAGAGTAACGGAAAAATATTTCACAGGTACTGTATCAAGAATTGGAGGTTTAGATATGGACGGAATAGCCAAAGAAGCTATTTTGAAACACTCTCTTGCATTCCCTGAAAAAGAAATCCCGAATCCAAAATTGGAAGTGGGTGGCTATTACCAATGGAAACGCAGAGGCGAAGCCCATTTATTCAATCCTGATTCTATACATTTATTGCAATTATCTACCAAAAAAGGCGATTACAATATATTTAAGAAATACACAAAAGTAATCAACGACCAAAATAAAAAGGCCGTTACGCTACGTAGCTTGCTTCGTTTCAAACAAGGAAAATCGGTGCCAATCGAAGAAGTAGAATCTGTAGAAACAATTATGAAACGCTTTGCTACAGGAGCCATGTCTTTCGGTTCTATTTCACACGAAGCACATTCTACCTTAGCTGTTGCAATGAATAGAATTGGCGGGAAAAGTAATACTGGCGAAGGTGGAGAAGATGAAATGAGATTTACCACCTTGCCCAATGGCGACTCTATGCGATCGGCTATCAAACAAGTAGCTTCGGCTCGTTTTGGAGTTACAGCAATGTATTTAACCAATGCTGATGAATTGCAAATAAAAATGGCTCAGGGTGCAAAACCAGGAGAAGGCGGGCAATTACCTGGTCATAAAGTAGATGATTGGATAGGCAGAGTGCGCCATGCCACACCCGGTGTTGGGCTAATTTCTCCACCACCGCACCACGATATTTACTCGATTGAGGATTTAGCTCAGCTAATTTCCGATCTGAAAAATGCCAATAGAGATGCCAGAATCAGTGTTAAGCTGGTTTCTGAGGCTGGTGTTGGTACAATTGCGGCTGGAGTTGCTAAAGCAAAATCTGACCATATTTTGATAGCAGGGCACGATGGAGGCACAGGTGCATCGCCTATCAGTTCTATTCGCCATGCCGGATTGCCATGGGAATTGGGCTTAGCAGAAGCACATCAAACATTGGTGAAAAATAAATTGCGCAGCCGTGTGTATGTGCAAGCTGACGGACAAATGCGTACTGGAAAAGACATCGCCATTGCAACTTTATTAGGTGCAGAAGAATGGGGTGTAGCAACAGCCGCTTTGGTTGTAGAAGGCTGTATAATGATGCGTAAATGCCATTTGAATACTTGCCCAGTTGGCGTGGCTACACAAGATGTAGAACTTAGAAAACGCTTTACAGGTAACCCTGACCATGTGGTAAATTTCTTTAATTTCTTGGCTCAAGATTTGAGAGAGGTGATGGCTGAATTAGGATTCAGAACTATCAATGAAATGGTAGGCCGCAGCGATATGCTCGAAATGAGACCTGATATTGACCATTGGAAATATAAACACGTAGATTTGTCGGCCGTGCTTTATAAACAAGAAGACGGAGCCGAAGCAGGTTTGTATCGCACAGAAATACAAGATCATGGCATCAAAGACCAAATAGATTGGAAATTTCTAGAGGCTGCCAAATCGGCTTTAGCAAATGGTACAAAGATAAAAGCTGAATTTGCTGTTCAAAACACCGATCGTACGATGGGAACCATCTTATCTAACGAAATAACAAAGAAATATAAAGCCGTAGGCCTGCCCAAGGATACCATTCATTTGAAACTGAAAGGATCGGCTGGACAAAGCTTGGGTGCTTTCAATTGCTCTGGAATAACTTTAGAATTGGAAGGCGAAGCCAATGATTATTTTGGAAAAGGTCTATCTGGAGCACAATTGATATTGTATCCTGATAAAAAAGCAAAATTCAACCCAAGTACAAACATTATTGTAGGCAATGTTGCATTCTACGGGGCTACTTCAGGCGAAGCATATATCAGAGGCATGGCAGGAGAAAGATTTTGCGTGCGAAATTCCGGAGCCACAGCAGTGGTAGAAGGTGTTGGCGACCATGGTTGTGAATACATGACGGGTGGAAATGCTATTATTTTAGGTGAAACTGGAAGAAACTTTGCGGCTGGAATGAGCGGTGGCATCGCCTATATTTACGACCCAAAAGCCAATTTTGCAGCTAAGTGTAATATGGAAATGGTGTCGCTAGATTCCGTTGATGATGAAGACAAATCATTGCTAAAACGCTTGATTCAAAATCATTTCGATTTTACAGGTTCTGATGTTGCTGAAAATATTCTCATCAATTGGAATTTGGAATTAGCCAATTTCGTGAAAGTATTTCCAAAAGATTATAAGGCAGTTCTTGCGAAACGTAAGGTGGCTAAGGTTTCTGATAAGGAAATCCAATTGGTATGACTTCGACTTTAATAAAGAAATATCAGACGTTACAGGATTAACAATTCAACAAATTGAAAAATTGGGAAGTAGATAATTGCTGTCTCTTCCCCCCCAAATTAATTTTAATAAACCCCAAATCAGAATTTAAAAGATGGGAAAACCTACAGGTTTCATGGAGTTCACTAGAGAACTTCCTAAAAAAGCAGACCCTAAAGAAAGAGTAAAAGCATATAAAGAATTCGTATCGGATTGGAGTGATGAGCAATCAAATGAACAATCGGCTCGTTGCATGAATTGCGGTATTCCATTTTGCCATAGTGGCTGCCCGCTCGGCAATATTATTCCTGAGTTCAACGATGCTGTATATCAGAAAAACTGGGATTTAGCTTATAGTATATTAACATCTACTAATAATTTCCCTGAATTTACAGGTAGAATTTGCCCAGCTCCCTGCGAATCGTCATGTGTGCTTGGCATAAATAGCCCCCCAGTTGCCATTGAGCAAATAGAAAAAACTATAATTGAGAATGCCTATAAAAATGGGTTGGTAGTGCCTCGTATTCCATCTGAACGAACAGGTAAAAAAATAGCCGTAATTGGTTCGGGCCCAGCCGGAATGGCCACTGCTGCTCAATTGAATTATGCAGGGCATTGGGTAACAGTATTTGAAAGAGACGATGCTGTTGGTGGATTGTTACGCTATGGAATTCCCGATTTTAAATTAGAAAAAGCGGTAGTAGAACGTAGGGTAACAGTGTTGGAAGCCGAAGGTGTAACATTTAAAACCAATGCAAACGTAGGCGTAAATGTAAAAGTGAGCGACCTAAAATTTGAATTTGATGTAATTGTACTTACTGGTGGCTCTACCATTCCTAGAGATGTAACTATTCCGGGTAGAAACTTAAAAGGAGTTCATTTTGCCATGGAATTTTTGCCCCAGCAAAATCGCAGAGTAAGCGGGTACCCTATTTTGAAGGAAGAAATATTGGCAAAAGGCAAAAATGTGTTTGTGATTGGTGGTGGCGACACAGGTTCTGATTGTGTTGGCACTTCTATTCGCCATGGAGCTAAATCTGTTACGCAAATAGAGTTACTTACTAGGCCACCGGAAGGTAAAAATGAAAATACTCCTTGGCCAAACTGGCCTATGATTTTGCGTACTTCCAGCTCGCACGAAGAAGGCTGCGAACGCCAATGGGCTTTGAATACCAAAGAATTTATAGGTGACGATAAAGGCAATTTGGCTGCAGTGAAGATTGTGGAAGTGGACTGGCAAATGGAGGCAGGAAGACCTAAAATGACTGAGAAACCTGGTTCTGAAAAAACTATTCCTTGCGAATTGGTATTGATAGCCGCAGGATTTTTACACCCACAACAAGAGGGAATGCTCAATGAATTGGGAGTCGAATTTGATGAAAGAGGCAATGTAAAGACTACTAATTACCAAACTTCCGAACAAAATGTATTTGCCGCAGGCGATATGCGCAGAGGACAATCTTTAGTGGTATGGGCAATTTCAGAAGGTAGGGAGTGTGCCAGAGCGGTAGATGAATTTCTGATGGGCGAATCGATGCTTGAAGCTAAAGACCAAGGCATTTTGGCTTTGATGGAAGATTAGGATTCGTATATTATATAGACAGAAAGGCCGGAAAAAATATTTTTTCCGGCCTTTTTCATTAATTCAGATATTTATAAGGTAATGTAAAAATAAATTTTGAGCCTAGCCCTACTTCGCTTTCTACGCGAATTTTACCATGGTTTTTTTCAACAAACTCTTTACAAAGTTTCAAGCCCAAGCCTGTCCCTTCCTCTTTGTTGGTACCCTTGGTAATATGCCTAAAATCTATTGAAAATATTTTATCTGCTATTTCCTTGGGCATACCTACGCCACTATCTACCACCATTACTTCTATATAATCGCTGTGCTTGGTAGAGGAAATCTCAATTTTACCGCCTTTATTGGTAAATTTCAAAGCATTGTATATCAGATTTCTGATTACTGTGGCTATCATGTTTTGATCTGCAAATACAATGGTGCCGGGAGCAATTTGATTGAAAATACCAATAAATTTTTGCTCTGCATGAACGCCCAAATTTTGTATCACATCTTCCGATAGCTTTCGCAGATCTATTGATTCAGGTTGAAAATCAATCTTATTCATTTGCAAACGCGACCATTTCAGCAAGTTATCTAATAGCGAACTCAAATTATTAGCCGAAGATTCAATAAGGCGTGCTATTTTTTCAGGGTCGATTGTTTTGTTTGCAGGCTGGTAAAGCAATTGGGCCATTAGCACAATATTTTTAACCGGACCACGCAAATCGTGGCTTATTATGGAAAAAAACTTATTTTTATTTTCATTGAGTTCTAGTAAATCGTATTCGATTTTTCGATGCGTTTTGAGGTATTGCCATAAAAAAATAAACACTAGAGAGGTAAGCACCACTGCTGCAAAGGCAACTATGGCTAAGTTTAAATGTGTGCTATATAGAGTTTCTACCACATTAATGTGGCCTTTGGAAAGCAATAACTTTTGGTTTCGATTTATCTCATCTATTTTATTTCTAATTTCCTTTTTCAGTTTCGCTTCGAGAACATTGAAATTTTGCCCCAGAATAGTATTTACAGAATTTGAAGTAGTAGCTATTTTTTGTCTACCAGTATTTATTCTAAGTTTGATTAGCTCTGTTAGAGGCAGAAAGTAAGTGGAGTCTATCGTTCCTGTTGTTAGCTTTTTGTGGATTTTTTCAATCTCATAAAGCAATAGTTTGTCATCGGTATTTAGGGTAGCCAATACATCGTTGTGATGGGTAAGTTCGTAACTCTGATAGCTTTTTTCTAAATTATTTACCAGATAGCTTATTTTATCTAAGTCATTTATTAAATTATTTGCCTCTTCTACTGCCTTAAAGTCGGAAAATAAATTTTCTTCCGATTTATAAGTATAATAAATTGATCCTCCTAAAATTAATAGAGATGATGTAAAGCCAACAAGCAGAAGATACAGGGTGGAATTGAGCTTCATTTGCAAAAACGGAAAGCCATATATTTGATAACCTGATATAAGTAATCTTGTTTTTAATTTAACTAAATATAGCTGTTCTGTTAATGCTGTGGTCGACTAATCGATAAAACACCATTTATAAGCATTAAACCTTATGATAATATAGATTACTTGGTAATTTTCATAAAATCAAAAATTGCATTGTAAACTCCCTCCACATCATTACTTTTAATGGGCGAACCCATTACGTGATCGCCTACATTAGGCATGGCCCTTAATACTTTTAGATTTTCAGGTGTAGCAAGCTTGCTGTGCATTTTTATAATGGCTGATGTTTTAACCACATTATCTTGGTGGGCTTCATCTTTATAATAATAAAGATTCAGAGTTGGTACTTTTACTTTTCGGTAGGTAGATTCGTTCATGGTCGATTCTAAAAGCTCTTCTAACTCAACGGCCGATTCGAGTCTGTATTTGGTATACCAATATTTTTGAAATGCGACCGATTGTCCTTCAATAATATTGTCTGTTCCATTTTTAACCATTCGGGCAATTTGCAATCCCCAAGGGTTGTTTACTACAAAAGCAGTAGGGTCATTTATCTCAATATTGGGCGACATATTTATAATCGATTTCACAATTGGGTATTTAGAGGCTAATAATAAATTGAGAGTTCCTCCTGTAGATGTACCCATCAATATCACCGAATCGCCCAAACTCATACCAATTGCCAATGCTTCTTTTGCCGATTGCCAAAGTCTGTCGCAGGTAAAATCTACCATAATATCGGCAGTATCTAAGCCGTGGTAAGCAAGGCGAGAAAGATACAAATTGCATCCAAATGCTTTGGCAATTCTTCTATGCACCGGATTTGCCTCTTCTTGACTAGCTGAAAATCCATGCAAATACACAATGGCATATTTGGTTTTCCTCTTTGCCGAATCGTTTGCCCACACGATTCGAGCCTGATTGTCTGGCTTTATGGGATGCTTGGCTTCATTTGCTGTTATTTCTTTTTCTAGAAGAATTAAATCTTGGCTCACGGTTGGTAGCGTTTCATCTAGTGTTGGTGATTTGGGAGCAGGCCCAAGAAAATATAAAGTCGATAGGCAGAGAACAACGAAAATGGTGCGGAGAAGAAGTTTCATGGGTTAGCAATTGATTTTACGAAATGATTTAAATTAGTATAATTTGTAAAACATTAAATATTTAAGGAAATTAAGGACTAACTATATTGATTTAAGCATAAGCTTTAGCTGTTTTTTTCATTCCCAAGCCACCCAAATACCTATCATTCATTTCATTGAGGCTTGCAAAAAGAACAGGGTGTTTTTCGTACCCATAAAGGGTCTTGAGTGTTCTGGTGAGTTCCTGCCCACCTGCACTTAATTCTACATCTTCCATTTTCATTTGGCTGGGATGCTCGTAGCCACAGGCATGAGAAATTTCCAGTATTTCTTTTCTCAATGTTTTCACATAATTGTAAAAGCGTTCTGATTTCAAAGTGGGGTCTACGCCCGATTGCAGCCATTTGCTTGAAGTGGCTATACCTGCTGGGCAATGGTTGGTATGGCATTGTTGTGCCTGTATGCAGCCGATAGACATCAACGATTCTCGGGCAATATTTATCAAATCGGCACCCATAGCGAAAGCCATAAGTGCATTGGCAGGAAAGCCGAGCTTGCCAGAAGCAATAAAAGTAATCCTTTCGGTAAGCCCTCTTGAGGCAAATACTTTGTAAACATTGGCAAAAGCATGTACGAAGGGTAGGGAAACATTATCTGCAAAGGCAGGTGGAGCTGCTCCTGTGCCACCTTCGCCCCCGTCAATAGTAATGAAATCGGGTCCTTTTCCCGTTTTTACCATCAAATCAGCTAGCTGTTCCCAATGTTCCATTTTTCCTACAGCCGATTTGAAGCCCACTGGCAACCCAGTAGCTTCGGCAATTGATTCAATGAAAGCCAGCATTTGGGGCATATCTTTAAATGCAGAATGATTTACGGGAGAAAGCACATCTTGACCCAAAGGGATGCCACGAATGTCAGCTATTTCTTTAGTGATTTTTGCTGCGGGCAATACACCACCTTTTCCTGGTTTTGCCCCTTGCGAGAGCTTTATTTCAATGGCTTTTACGAATGGTTTATCATTCACAAGTTTCACCAATCTATCCATTGAGAATTTGCCATCATCGCTTCTCACTCCAAAATAGCCCGTGCCAAAATGAAAAACGACATCAGCACCAAAGCTGTGGTAAGGGGAAAGACCTCCTTCGCCTGTGTTGTGATAACATCCGGCTTTTAGGGCACCTTTATTTAAAGATTCTACTGCTGCGGCCGAAAGCGATCCGTAGCTCATAGCCGAAATATTTACTGCCGAATAGGGTCTGAACGGTTTTCTGCGATTGTTATAAAGGCCAATCACTTTGGCACAAGGAAGAAATGACGGGTCGGAGGCATTGAGATGAGTGCTATCGACATAAAATGGAAAAACGGTTGGCTTGATAAATATGTGTCCTGCTTCGTGAATGTCTTGATCGGTGCCAAACCCAGAATAATTATTTTCTTTTTTTGCAGAAGCGTAAATCCACGACCTTTGGCTGCGGTTGAAGGGCAACTCTTCGCGATTGCTGGCTACGATATACTGTCTGAGTTCGGGTCCGATCTTCTCTAAAAAGTAGCGAAGATGCCCAACTACAGGAAAATTGTGTTTGATTGTGTGTTTTTTGTTGAAAAAAACATCTTTAATTGCCACTATTACAATGAAAATCAGAAAGGCATATAACACATAATTGATAATTTCGAATTCGGTTTCAATGAGTTTGAGTTCTTGGTATTCCATATTGAATAGTGTAATGTGGGTTTTACGGATAATTTTATATTATTAAGAGGGTAAACAATTATTATATGTAATGCAAGTAATGGTAGCTGTACAATATATAATGTATAATTACTTAAGCTCTTAAAATATTGAAATTATGCAAGATTATTTTTCTAAACAAATCAATTTTTTATTTTCTGAATAATTATATCACTGCTATTAAACCTCAATTCTGTAAATGAAGCTATTTCCTACCATAATTTTTGCCATTTCTGCAGTGTTGTTGATTGTGGGATTGCACCAAACCATGCTCAATGGCTTTACAGAAAGTTATTGGATATTCTCGTTTGCTACCGGATTTTTTCTGTGGTTTGCCTACTTGAAACGAAATGAGAAACTGGGAGATAAAGTAGCGGAGAATTATGAGAAGATAACTGGGAAAAAAATAGTAAAAGATTCTCCCAAAAAGTAAAAATAGCATTAATCAATACTCTCTAGAATCAGCTTGCAGGCTTCTCTGATTTGAGCTTCGGATATGGTAAGTGGTGGGGCTATTCGCATGGCCTTGTTGCAGTGAAGAAACCAATCGGTGATTACGCCCTTGGCTATGGCTTTATCAATAATGGGCTTTAGTGCTTCAAAACTTTCAAACTCCACAGCAAAAAGTAACCCTATGCTGCGGATAGATTTTATTTTTGGATGGATAAGCAAGCGTCTGAATAATTTTTCTTTAGCAGCAACTCCTTCTACTAATTTTTCATCTATTATCACATTTAATGTAGCCAAAGCAGCAGCACAATTGATAGGATGCCCACCAAAAGTGGTGATATGACCTAAAATAGGATTGGAACGCAAACAAGACATTATCTCTATCGAACTCACAAAAGCTCCCAATGGCATACCACCACCAATTCCTTTGGCAAAAAGCACAATATCGGGTGCAATTTCGTAGTATTCGAAGCCAAACATCTTGCCCGTTCTTCCAAATCCAGTTTGTATTTCATCTAAAATTAATAGTGTACCCGTTTGGTTACATTTTTCACTAAGCAATTTGAAATAGGAAGTGCAAGCAATATTTACTCCTGCTTCACCTTGTATAGTTTCAATAATTACACAGGCAGTTTTGGTAGTAATATGCTCTAAATCGCTCCAGCTTCCGAAGTGAATAAACTGAATATCTGGCAATAAAGGCCTGAAGGCTTGCTTGAAAGTTTCATTGCCCATTACTGACAATGCCCCATGTGTAGAACCATGATAGGAATTGTGGCAAGATATAATCTCGCTACGGCCAGTAAATCGCTTTGCCAACTTTAAAGCTCCTTCTGTGGCTTCGGCTCCTGAATTTACAAAGTAGACTGAGTTGAGATTTGAGGGAAGAAGGCCAACTAATTTCTGGGCCAACAGCACTTGGGGGCTTTGTACATATTCGCCATATACCATCAGGTGCAAATACTTATCTGCTTGATCTTTAATGGCCTGCACCACTTTTGGATGCCTGTGCCCAATATTTGAAACACCAATGCCAGCTATCAAATCAATATATTTTTCGCCATTAGCCCCGTATAAATAAATGCCTTCGGCCTTTTCTACCTCAATGGCTAAAGGAAAATCAGAAGTTTGTGCTAGGTTTTCTAAAAAGAGCTGACGGAGGGGAATATATTGCATGGCGTGTACAAAAATAGAACTTCGCAAACTAATGTAACCATTAATGCTATTTCAAGTATAAAAATTATTTATCTAAATATTGGTAATACAGAGACATAGTGGAAGCGATTTTCCAAACTTCTTATTTACAATACAGCAAAAAATGACAAGTAGAATCTTCAAATAACAAGCAAAAACGATTGTAGATACTATTTTTTACAAACTAATTGATTCGCCTTCAATAATTTTACCGTTTAATATTATTATTTTCTTTATTATTTTCTTTATATTAACGGCAGCTTACGGGGTTGGAAGCCCTTGTGTTTTTATTGGTATGTATCATCTTAATATATAAATATGAAAAAAACGATACCTCTCTTTGCTTTGCTTTATTCTTTTTTCGTATGGCACGGCAATGCCCAATCGTTGCTTAATGATATTGGTGTTGTAAATAGCTACCAAGTAAACTATCCTGCCAATTTTTCTACTGGAACACCGCCTGGGGGTATCATGTTTACATTCAAGGTGAAAACCGGAAATACCAATACTGGCAGTAGTGATTTGAAATTAAATAGTTACCCTGCATACTCCATACTAAAAAATGGGAATTTTGCCGTGCAAGCAGGCGACATTAAGACCGATGCCTTTGTGACAGTAATATTTGATGGTGCCAATTGGCAGATGTTGAGTGTGGCGGGCAACCCATCAGGCAATGTGGCTTCCAGTGGTAATGCAGGTTATATTCCCCGATTTGCTAGTAGCACGGCTTTACTTAACAGCACTCTACAAACAGATGGCACATGGACAAGTATAGGCATAGCACCTACTACCAATTACCTTTTTAGGGTAGACCAACCCACTAGCGTTTTTCCTGCCATTTATGGTTTAAATTCGGTGGCTGCGGGCACAGCTATCTGGGGATACAATAATAACGTTTCTGCGGGAAGTATAGGAATAAACGGCCAAAGTGTAGGTGCAGGAACAGGTTTGAATGGCAGCAATACAGGCACAGGCTATGGAGTTTATGGATTAAATAACAGTACCGGATATGCAGCATATTTTCAACAAAGTAGCACAGGGTATGCAGCTGCTTTTATGGGTGGTAATGTAGGCATAGGAACACCTACCCCTCTAAACAGATTAGATGTAAGTGGTAATATGGCAATAGGCGCTTATGCGGGTGTAAATACTGCTCCTGCAAATAGTTTGATTGTGAGTGGTAGGGTAGGGATAGGAATAGTAGCTCCATCTTTCCCTTTAGATGTAATTGGTGTTACTAGATTGCAGAACGATGCATTAACAAACTCTCAAGTGCTTTACGTAGGTTCTGCTTCAACAGCAGGAACAGGTAGTAATAGTTCTAAGAGTATTTTTATTCAACGAAGTGGAGCGAACGTTAATCCAACACACGAAGCGATAGGAATACAATCTTCAGTTACAAACACAGGCGGAACAAGTACAAATATTGCAGCACATTTTAGTGCAAGTGGCGCAACAAATAATTATGCTATAATAACTGGTGGGGGTAATGTGGGCATTGGTACCGCTACACCACAAAATAGATTAGATGTAAGTAGTAATATGGCAATAGGCGCTTATGCGGGTGTAAATACTGCTCCTGCAAATAGTTTTATTGTGAGTGGCAATGTAGGCATTGGCACAGCTACACCAGCCCTAAAGCTTGACGTACGCGGCTCAAATGCTACTGCCACAACTGCTAGCAGAGAAAACCTAGTGCAGATAGGAGCTTCAGATGCCGCGTCTCCATTGGTTGTTCGGGTGGGAATAAAAACCGATGCTACTGCTGCGAATCGATATGGCTATATAGAAGCCTTGGCTACCGGACCAGAGAATTTAATTTTTCAGCCACAAAATGGTAATGTGGGGATTGGGACTACCAATGTGCCTCCCAATGCCAGGCTTGCAATTAGAGACGGGCATTGGCAAAGTCAGCAAAGCGCAGCACCCACTTTTACACCAGGTTCTGGAGCAGGAACTACGCCTACAATATCACTTTTAAATGCTACAGACGTTGCTGGTACAGTCTCTGTAACTATGGGTGCAGCTCCAGGTGGTGCTGCAAACGTTTGTACAATAAATTTTAACAAATCGTATACCACACCACCAATTGTTGTCCTTACACCTGCAAATGCGATTTCAGCACAGACCACAAGTGCAAGACAAACTTATACTACTTCGGCTACAGGCGGATTCACGATTACTTTTGGTGGGTCAGCTGCATTAGCAGGTAACGTATATATTTGGAATTATATAGTAATCGAAACCCAATAATCTTCTTATTTTCTTTATTGTTTAATTTTTAACCATTTATTTTCCATGCAAATAGCACAAACCATTTCATTTAAGCGTGCAGCCAAAGGTGCCCGCAGAATTTCAGCCAATTTTACTTCATCTACCGATCTGGCAGATGTGATACTTGTACAAGGTACCGAAGATTTTAGGCGGGTAAACAAAGACCAAAAAACTTGGACAAGTCGATGTAGGTATAATATTCTAGAACTTACACTCCAATATATTGATTTTACTCCTTCAGGCATTGTAATACAGGCAGTGGCTTACAATGCACAAGGACAAATTATACAAACACCAACTCAAGATGCCCAAATTACTAATCCTACGGCAGTTGTAGATGGGAATACTTTAGAAGTTACAATTGGTTGGTCTAGCAATGTAGAAATCGGGTTGTTAGAATATAAAATAACAAAAGATATCAAAGGTATTGGGGACATTGGATTAATTACAACTGCACCACCCCTTGGAGTTGGTAGCAAATATTCTGTTGTAGATAATTTGGGCGATAGAGGTACAATTACATATTCTATTTTTGCTACTTTATCAAATACACCTAGCAATCAAAATGGTAAACTTTGCGGCACTATCGAAGATGTAGAAGTGTAAATGCGTTGCTCAACTGGTGCGGAATAAACTTCCGCACCTTCTCCCCCTTGGCTGGTGTCCTACCCAATGCTATTTAAATAAGGATAAGTCTTTGTTTACTAGATATTTATACCTAT
>CAZMFZ010000097.1:0-14650 GCA_964565665.1 uncultured Bifidobacteriaceae bacterium
GTTTTGGGGTGGGAGAGAAGGCTACATGAGCCTATTGAACACCAATATGAAGCGTGAGCTCGACCACATGGCGAAGTTTTTAAGTCTGTCAAGAGATTATGCTCGCAAACAAGGTTTTACAGGCACGTTTTTAATAGAGCCGAAGCCGATGGAACCTACCAAGCATCAATACGATTTCGACTCAGCTACAGTAATGGGCTTTTTGAGAGCTAACGGGCTAGACAAGGATTTCAAATTAAACATTGAGGTAAACCATGCCACACTAGCCAATCATACTTTTGCACACGAGCTACAGTTGGCAGCCGACAATGGCATGCTGGGCAGTATTGATGCCAATAGGGGAGATTATCAAAACGGATGGGATACAGATCAGTTTCCTGTCGATTTGTTTGAACTCACCGAAGCTATGCTTGTGATATTGGAAAGTGGTGGATTTACTACAGGTGGAGTAAATTTTGATGCCAAAACACGCAGAAACTCAACTGATTTGGAAGATATTTTTATTGCACACATTGGTGGTATGGACGCTTTTGCGAGAGCTTTGCTGATTGCAAACAACGTGCTCACAAAATCGAAATACCGAGAACTGCGTATAGGCCGCTACGCTTCATATATCAGTGGAGATGGAAAGGCTTATGAAGATGGCAAGCTTGATTTGGTGGCTTTACGAGATTTGGCAGTGAAAAATGGTGAGCCTAAGCAAATATCGGGTAAGCAAGAGTTGTTTGAGAATATTATTAACCAATATATATAAGTAAACACCTCACAAGCAAATAGCAAAAGTCTTTCCACAATTTCCGTTGACTTAGCCAACGGAAATTGATTGCCTTCCCTCATTTTCGGTGCTTTTGCCTATGCCAATGAAAAATGAGTGAAATTAATTGTCAATGACAGTAAATAAATATTATTTCCCCACATATTTGGGGGTTACTTATTGAAATAATATTTCATTTAATCAGACAATTGTATTATTATATTTTCAAAATTTTTGCAATGTTGTTTTATGAGGAAAAACATTCCTAAATTTATACATTGGGTATATGGGGTAATTTTTGTTTTTATTTTTTTAATAATAACCCTTATCTGGAGAAATTTTATCGTTTCAGTAGATAAGTCAGAAAGAATTGTACATGCCAATGAAGTGCTTACAAGTTCTGAGAAAGTTTTGTCTATTTTAAAAGACATAGAAACTGGGCAAAGGGGCTATTTACTCACCAAAGATTCCTCATTTTTAATTCCTCACCTGAATGGATTAATGCTCATATCTTCGCAACTCAGCAATCTTGAAAATCTTATAAGTGACAATAGGGTGCAAGTTGAAAATGTGCGAAAGTTAGCTGATTTTTCTGCAAAAAGGATTGCAATTGCCCAATCAACTATTAAGCGAGAAGCAATCTATCACTTTACTAATGAAAACATTATTGCCGAGTTGAACAAAGGTAAATTGGCTATGGATAGCCTAAGAATGCTCATTATTTCCATTCAAAAAATTGAAACTACACTATTAAATGAAAGAAATGAAGCATATAGATACACTATTCGCTTTTCTATATTTACCATTGTTTTGTTGGCTTTTTCGGTTGGAGGGTTAACTATATTTTCATTTGTGTATATTAAGAAACAGGTTAAAAAAGATGCTAAAAAAAGCCTCAAAATATTTGAATTAAATAATGAATTAAACCACACAATAGAGGAATTAGATGCTGCAAATGAAGAGATTTATACAAACAACGAGGAATTAACCTCAGGAAACGAGGAATTGGCAGCTGCAAATGATAAACTTGCCACTACTAATATAGAATTACAAATAGCGAATGAATTGATAAATAAAATGAATTCGGAGTTAGAATTTCGCTTGTTATCAATTGTAAACCACACTTCCGATTTAATTTGCTATTCAGGAGCAGATAGGGTTTTAAAATACATCAACAAGGCTGGCAAAAAAATGCTGGGAATAGATGAAGAATTCGATATCACGACCATAAGTACCCAAGGCTTTCAAACACAAAATAACTGGCAAATCACACAAAATGCCGTTAAAACGGCTGTCGAATGCGGATTCTGGGAGGGAGAATCTTCCGTACTCTCTCAAAACAATCAGTTGATTCCAATTTGGCTTCAATTGATTTCCCATAAAAATGACAAAGGGGAATTAGAATTCATTTCTACTATTGCAAGAGATATAAGCCAAATAAAAAATGTTCAGAACGAACTACAAGAAGTTGCCAACAGGTATCAAATGCTGTTTGATAATAATCCTCAGCCTATGTGGCTTTATGATGTAGATACCTATAAAATATTGGAAGTAAACACTGCCGCAACTCTGAAATACCATTATTCAAAAAATGAATTGGAGCAACTTACGATTCAAGATTTGAGGCAAAATGAAGATATTGAAAAACTTGAATTGCTGGTAAAAAGCTTAAGATCAGGCTATTATAAAGCAGGAGAAGGGCTACATAAAGATAAATTTGGCAATACATTTCATGTAAATGTGTCTTCTTTTGGTTTTATCCTCAACAGTAGAAATGTAAGGCTTGTATTAGCTGACGATATATCTGATATAAAGCTGGCCGAACAAAATTTAAAAAAGATAAACGAGGAACTGATTTTCAGAAACGAGCAACTTGATAAATATGTGTATGTAATTTCCCACAACATACGTGGCCCCGTTGCTACTTTAATAGGCCTAATTGATTTGCTAGAACATGAAACCGACAATGGTAAAATTACAATGATTGTGAATAATATGGGTAAAACTACCCAGAAGCTCGATGAAGTAATAATAGACCTCAACAAAGTATTATCGGCAAAAAATATAGTAAAAGATGCCAAAGAAAACGTGAATTTGAAACTACTTATGGAAGATGTATGTCAAATACTCAGCCATGAAATCAAACAGGTTCATGCAAATACCATACTTGACTTTAATGGTGTAAACCAGCTCTATACTATCAAAAGCTACCTTCACAGTGTGTTTTTCAATTTACTTTCTAACGCAATTAAGTACAGAAATGAAAATGTACCATTAGAAATAAAAATTTCGAGTGTTGCTAAGAATGATGGAATAGAAATTTATTTTTCAGATAATGGCTTAGGAATAGATCTAGCCACCAATAGGGAAAAGATATTTGGTCTTTACAAACGTTTTCACATACATGTTGAAGGCAAAGGATTGGGATTGCATTTGTCAAAATCACAAATAGAGGCTTTGGGGGGCACTATTGCTGTAGAAAGCGAGGTGAATAAAGGTACTTCGTTTATAATATTTATCCCTCAGTAGGTTACCAAACAAAATCTGATGAATGCCTTCTACATTCAACTATTCGCTTTTTAAGACGCGATTTCCAACCAGGTCCGTTTTTAAAAGTAAGTTCCAAATTGGTACCAAGATTGTAGAAGAACACATAGAATTTATTGGTTTCTGCAATATCCTTATTGCAAACCACCAAATACTCAAAACCCATTTTTTCGGTTTCTTCGTGTACACAAGCATTTCCCGTCATCAAATTTCTATTGTCATATTTTAATATTTTCAACAATGGCACGTTAGGAGCGGGAATATCAGGATATGGCGATGGATTCAACATTCCACCCTCAAAATCTTCTTGGTATTTGTCTTGCTTCGCTTGTGATAGGCAAAGTATTGGAGAGAGTGAAAAAGCAAAAAATATAAAAAAATAGATATGAGACGCTTTCATCGTCAAGTTAATAGATAATAATGTTACAAAAATAAAGATAAAAATTGTGAATTAATGAGATTTGGCTCAATTTCGTGCCAAAACCGCTTAGATGCAATACTCTATTATTATCCCAGTTTACAACCGCCCAGATGAAATTGAAGACTTATTGAAATGCCTTGTGAATCAGACATTTACTGATTTTGAGGTTTGCATTGTGGAAAGTGGTTCTGAATTCAGGAAATCGGATGAAGTTGTTGAAAGATTTAAAAGGTTACTTGATATACATTATTTTCCTACAGAAAATTTTGGACCTGGAATATCGCGAAACTTTGGAATGAAACATTCCAGAGGAGATTTTTTTATCATTCTAGATTCTGATATTTTAATAGAGCCTAGTTTTGTGGGGAATGTAGATAAAGGTATCAAAACCCAAAATCTGGATTGTTACGGTGGTCCCGACAGATGCCATGAAAGCTTTACCGATATTGAAAAAGCATTCAATTACTCTCTCACTTCATTTCTAACGACTGGAGGAATGCGTGGAGGAGTAAAACGAGCCACTACTTTTCATCCCAGAAGTTTCAATATGGGATTTTCGAGGAAAGTGTATGAAGCTACTGGAGGTTACCCTTTCGGATTTATGGGTGAAGATTTGGTGTTAAGTCTTAAAATCAGGCAATTAGGTTTTAATATCGGTTTAATTTCCAATGCCTTTGTTTACCACCACAGGAAAAAAGATTTTAAGACATTTTTCAGATATATGCGTTTTTTCGGCAAGTCTCGAATCAATATTATGAAGCATGTACCTGGTTCGTTGAAATTAATCCACCTTTTACCTGTGGCATTTATCGTCTTTTTTATTTCAAGTTATTTATCAGTTTTCGTCCATCCTTATGTATTCATTAGCATGAAAATATTGCTTTATGGATATTTGGGATTGATATTGATGGATTCTACGCGAAGAAATACATCTTTTTATATTGGTGTACTTAGTGTAATTGCGACTTTAGTGCAGTTTTTTGGTTATGGAATTGGTTTTGTCGAAGATTTTTGGAAACGGATTGTGTTGGATAAGGACAAAGAATTGAAAAATATTTAATATAAATTCCTATTAACTATCAATCACTAAAGCCCCCTTCGGGGGTCTGGGGGCTTTAGGAAACGGATTGTGTTGGATAAGGACAAAGAATTTAAAAATATTTAATCAGCATATTATGAAAGTATTACTATTGGCTGGAGGATTAGGTACTAGAATCAGCGAAGAAACGGGCATAAAGCCCAAACCTATGGTGGAAATAGGTGGCAAACCCATTTTGTGGCATATCATGAAAATGTATGCGGCTCATGGATTCAATGAATTTGTGGTTTTACTGGGTTACAAAGGCTATTATATTAAGGAGTATTTTATGAATTATTTTTTGCACCAAAATGATCTGACTATTGATTTGAAAAACAATAAAGTAGAATATTTCAACAACATCACCGAAGATTGGAAGATTACCCTTATCGATACTGGAGAGCAATCTATGACAGGCGGCCGGATAAAGCGAGCTAAGCAATTGATTGGAAATGAAACTTTTTTACTCACTTATGGCGATGGTGTAGCAGATATTGACATAAAAAATACTTTTGAGTTTCACAAATCGCATGGCAAAATGCTGACTGTAACAGCCGTAAAGCCCGAAGCACGCTATGGACTTTTGGAATTTGGCGAAGGCACAAGTGTAAATGGATTTCTCGAAAAACCTATTGGAGAAGGAGGTTGGATTAATGGTGGATTTTTCGTGTGTGAACCCAAAGTAATTGATTATATCAATGATGACATGACGATATGGGAACGAGAACCAATGGAAACCATAGCCAATATGAGGCAAATGAATGCCTATCGACACGATGGTTTTTGGCAATGTATGGATACCTTAAGAGACAAAACCAAGCTTCAAGAGCTTTGGGAAAGCGGTAAAGCACCTTGGAAAATTTGGAAATAAATTTGTAGATTGCTTATCATTAAAATAATAGTGAGTATGGAATTGATAATAGATAAAGTAGAAAATAAAGTTGTCGCTATCGATTACGACCATATTTATACTGTTGAAGCATATTTTGAACTAGAGAAAACACAAGAAATTCGCCATGAATTTGCGCATGGGAAACTTATACCACTTATAGGAGAATCTTTAAATGTTAATAAAATAACTACAAATTGCTTTTTGCAGTTGAGGGAACAATTCTTAAATAAGGGCTGTGAAATTTATTTGTTAACAGTGAGGCTAATTGTAGAAATAGGTGGGATATATCGCTACCCCGATTTGGTGTTGAGTTGTGAGGATGAAAAAGACACCCATGCTACACAAAATCCTTGTTTGATTATAGAAACCCTTACACCTGGCATTGAAAAGACAGATATAGGAGATAAACTATTGGAATACACCACTTTACCAAGCCTAAAATATTATTTGCTCATTCACCAGGATGAAAGAATAGTAGAAGTATATGAGCGAAATGATACAGAAAAAGGTTGGCATTTTCAAATTTACACTGCATTAGAAAATGCAATTCCACTCAAGAAATTGGATGGTGTTTTGGAAATAAACAAAATTTATAAAGGGATAAAATTTTAAGCATTTACCAAGTAAAGGCTCATTTTTATATTTCCCCATCAACATTCAACATTCAGCAATCAACATTTCATTTATATGCCCAAAATATTAATTACTGGCGGTCTAGGCAATCTAGGATCTTGGCTTACAGAACATTTTGCTTTAAACAATTTCCAGGTTTATGTGCTGGCAAAAAACTTTCGTCAGATAGTAACTACCGGCAAATACCATTTGATTCAGTGTGATATTTCAGATTTCAACGAAGTAAAAACTAAGCTTCAAGATTATGAATTTGAATATGTAATTCATGCAGGAAGTGTAAATGATGGATTTGTAGAAAATTATTTCAAGCTGGCTTTAGATGTAAATACTCTTGGAACTAGAAACTTACTGGAATTTTATAAAGACAAGAAAATCAAAAACTTTATCTACTTTTCTACTTTCCAGGTATATGGGAAATATGAAGGTATAATTGATGAGACTACACCAACAGAACCAGTGAATGACTATGGTGCTACCCATCTTTTTGCTGAATACTATTTAAAGCAATTCCATTTCACCCACAAATTGCCCTTTACAATAGTGCGACTTACTAATTGCTATGGTTGCCCTAAAGACTATAATTCCTCTAAATGGTATTTGGTTCTCAATGATTTGGCAAAGTCTGCCTTAGAAAAAAAAGAGATTTTGCTGAAATCAAACGGGCAGGCTTCCAGAGATTTTATTTGGATGGGCGATGTGTGCCATATTATTCAACAACTAATAGAAAAAGAAGCTACCAATACCATTTACAATATCAGTGGCGAGAAAACCTATAAAATGATAGATATTGCAAACGATGTAAAAGCCGCTTACAGAGAAGCATTCAATATTGACCTTCCTGTAAAAGTAAATATGGAAGATAAAACAGTTTATGCCGATTCCCTGTCTGTAAGTGCTGCAAAAATTAGAAACCACATTCCTTACAATGCAGAGCCACATTTCAGAGATGAAGCTAGGAAGATATTTGCTTTTCTAGAAATAAGAAAATAAAACAGTGGCTTAAAAGGAAGAAAACGGTGATTCAGATTTTATTAAAGAGCAAATCAAGTTCTTTACTGAGCTACTAGAATATATTATTGGTGGATATTTTGCAATTACTGCTCTCAATTATGGATTTTATACTTTAGAACATCCATTTACAGCCAAACAAAGCTTATTATTTAGTATATAATTGTTGGCTGAAATATTATTTATCGCATTTGTAATTATCTTCGTGTTTATTATCTTAAGATTAATTAAAAAACTTAAAAAATGACTTTAGAATATCTGATTATGATTCCCGTCATACTTTTTACTATTGCTATGGGTTATGCAACATTTGCGGCAGTTCGCCTCTCATATGAGAAATAATTGCAAAAAAATGACCCTAGAACACCATCAGGATACCCCTCATGCTTTTTATTACTCCTTTAAGTAATTCTACATTTGCTTCAGTTCGTGAAGCAATTGAAAAAGTAAAAACTTTAACCCAACTCATATTAGTGAAAAAAATACTAGTTACAGGCCATACTGGCTACATAGGTGTGCATTTAGTTGCCTTGCTCAAAGAAGCAGGTTATTTCGTAATTGGCTGCGATATAAATCTTTTTGAAGGATGTGAGTGGGAGCCTTTTATTAAACCAGACTTGGAGCTCATTAAAGATGTTCGCAATCTGGCAATTGACGATTTGAAAGGCATAGATTGCATAATGCACCTTGCCGCTATTTCCAATGACCCAATGGGCGATTTAAACGCTGATATCACCTATAGTGTGAATCGGGAGGGAAGCATTCGGCTGGCCGAAATAGCTAAAGAGGCCGGGGTTGAGCGTTTTTTATTCTCCAGTTCTTGTTCTATTTATGGAAAAAGTGATAAGGCAGATATGGAAGAAACCGACCCAACTGTACCACTTACGGCTTATGCGATTTCTAAAATTGATTGTGAAAAAGCCATTTCCGCCATGGCTGACGCACATTTTTCTCCTGCCTTTTTGCGAAATGCTACCGCTTACGGGCATTCGCCAATGTTGCGTATTGATTTAGTTGTGAACAATTTGTTGGCTTGTGCGGTAGCTCGTGGCGATATTCGCATAATGAGCGATGGCAGTCCTTGGCGACCATTGGTACATTGCAAAGATATCGCAAGGGCATTTGTGGCATTTTTAGAAGCCCCTAAAGCAACAATTCATAATCAAATTGTAAATATTGGTGCCAATAAAGAGAATTTTCAGGTACGTGACGTGGGAAATCTGGTCCAAAAATTTGTGCCGAATGCCAAAATCGTTTATACAGGTGAAGCAGGAAGCGACTCTAGAGATTATAAAGTGAAGTTTGATAAACTAAATACGCTTTTACCCAATTTCAAATTGGCCTATACCTTAGAATCGGGAATGGAAGAGCTTTACCAAAAATATGTTGAATACAAATTTAGTGAAGTAGATTTCAATAGTGAGCAATTTGTAAGGCTTAAGACTTTAAAAAACAGATTGGGTTTATTGCAGCCATGAGTTGAAGGAATACATTCACAGAGATTTGTTGTGGTACATATCGCTACTCCTTAAATATCATTGCACAAACCTTAGTTAAATAATGCTCATCTATTATATCAAAATTATTTAGCAAATCGCTATCTACATCTAACACACCAACAATAGCAGCACTATTAAATATTGGAATTACAATTTCCGATTTTGAGGCACTGCTACAGGCTATATGTCCAGGAAATTCTTCAACATCGGGTACAATAATGGCTTTTTCTGAGCTATAGCTAGTGCCGCATACGCCTTTATTGAAATCTATTCGAGTACAAGCCACAGGTCCTTGAAACGGACCAAGTACCAATTGATTGCCTTTAGCCATATAAAACCCGACCCAGAGGAAGCCAAATGCAATTTTCAAAGCGGCTGTGATATTGGCAAGGTTAGCCATAATATCAGTTTCATCCGCAATCAAGTAATTGATTTGGGGTAGTAATTCTTTGTAAATTTCTTCTTTGGTCTGGGCAGAAATAATAATTGTATGAGCCATAGCTGGTATTTATTTACAAAGGTATAAAAATATATTTCCGACAAATTATCTAGTATTTATTCTAATAAGTTCAAAAGTATGAGTTGCTGAAAAAAGAACTCTTGCGATAAAAATGAATCCAAATCAATTTGACAGTTGAAATAATGAGGAAGAATCGATATTTTAAAATATAAATTAATTTTTAGTTAATAATAAATATTGCATTTTTACCATTCATATAAGTCATATTTGTTTAACTGCAAATGAGGGTTGAGAAAGTAATAAATTATGTGTTGAATCTGCTGGAAGAAAAACTGCCTGCAGGATTGGTATATCATTTGCCCGACCACACACTTGATGTAATAGAGGCTGCAAAACGTTTGGCAGTGATGGAGCGTCTTGATCCGCAAAATCAACAATTAGTAATTGTATCTGCTGCTTTGCACGATATAGGCTATGTAGATAAATATAATAGTAATGAAGACGTAGCCGTAAAAATAGCAAAGGAAATATTGCCATCTTTTGGCTTCGAAGAAAATGAAATATCTGCCATAGAAAGTGCTGTATTAGCTACTAAAATACCCCAAACGCCTCAAAATATAATTGCCCAGATTGTGTGCGATGCAGATTTGGACTATTTAGGCAGAGAGGATTTTTTTTCAATTTCCGAAAAGCTAAGAAACGAATGGATTAACTTTGGTTTAATAGACTCTGATGAAAATAAATGGAATCTTATTCAGTATAAATTTTTATCAAACCATAGATACTTTACGCAATCGGCTGCAATATTACGCAATCACTCAAAAGCAATACACTTACAAACAATTCTAACTAAAATATCAAAATAATTTCCCATGTCAATCCCTACTAAAGATAAAATTGAGGTATTAAGAAGAGTAGAAATATTTAAAGATTTTACCGACTATGTGCTTAAGAGTATTGCAGATGTGTTGGATGAAATAGAAGTAAAAAAAGGAGATGATATCATTACCAAAGGTGAACAGGGAAAATGTATGTATATTCTATTTCAAGGAAAAGCTAAAATTCACGATGATGAAGTGCGAATAGCTGATGTAGAGCCGGTTAGCATTATTGGTGAGATGGCACTTTTAACTTCAGAGCCTAGAAATGCCACAATTACAGCTACTGAAACTTCAAGACTGCTAGTATTAAATCAAAATGCATTTAAGCTAATATCGGAAGACAATATAGATTTCTACAAGTCTATCGTAAAAATATTGATTAAAAAACTGCAAAAACAAAACAACGATCTGATAGAATTTTCGAGAACTGCACGTAAAATTCTCGCTCCAATCTAGTATTTTCTCATCTAAAATTGTGTTTACACTTGCTCATCTCAAATAATTTGAGTTCAGTAATTCAATTATGCCTATTAAAATCTTTTAAAATAAATGCTAATTCTGGCATTCAATTCATTTAACTTGGCAAAAAAATACAGAGGATGTCGAAATATAAGTTTACAAAAGAATACGGCTTTAGGGCTTCTACTAAAATGCTATATCCTTATTTTAGCACGGTTCAGGGGCTTTCTGAGTGGTTTGTAGATAAAGTTTGGATAGATAACGACAATGTTTATCATTTCGAATGGCAAGGCGAGCCATTAAAAGCAGTAATGAAAATTCACAAAGTAAATGCCTTTGTGAAATATGAATTTTTCCCCAAAGCAGATACTAAAATAAAAGAGTCCGCAAACTATGTAGATTTTCACTTCAACACAGACGAAATGACGGGTGACACATACATTACAATAACCGATTTCTCAGAAATGAACGATGAAATAGAACTGAATGAAATGTGGGATAACTTCGTTGCAACATTGAAGGAAAAAGTGGGCGGTTAAATTTTTTTAGCTAATAAAGACATCAATTAAAATACAGAACATAGTATTTGAGTGAAGAAGATAGATAAACTCATATTAAATTCATTTTTAGGGCCGTTTGTACTTACGTTTTTAGTTTCGGCTTTCATTTTTCTAGTCCAATATTTAATTAAATATTTCCCCGATCTTGTGGGAAAAGGCTTATTGGCTGATGTTTATATGGAGTTATTTTTTTATTTCTCTATAAATGTAACTCCCATAGCACTTACGCTTGCCATGTTGTTGTCTTCACTCATTTCATTTGGAAATTTGGGTGAGCACTTTGAACTCACAGCCATAAAAAGTGCCGGAATTTCACTAATAAGAGCATTGGTTCCTATTTTTATTTTTTCTATACTATTGTGTTTTTTTGCTTTTTTTATTAACAACAACATTGTTCCTAAAGCAAATTTAAAAGCATTTAGTCTACTATATGATGTACGCCAAAAGAAACCTACTTTTGAGTTTAAGGAAGGGGCATTTTACAATGGCATTCCTGGGTATAGCATTAAAGTAAATAAAAAATATGTAGATGGAAAAAGCATGAAAGGCGTAATGATTTACAACCATTCTGCAGGGAGGGGAAATGTAGAGGTAATCATCGCAGATTCTGGGCAAATGTATATGATAAATGAAGAGCGGTACTTGATTATGGAGCTTTTTAATGGGGAATCACTTTCTGAAATGGTGGAAAATCAAAAACCTAATGCCCAGCAATTTGTGAGAAATGCTTTTAATCAAAGCAAATTTGTATTCAGTATGGAGTCGTTTAATTTGCAACATACGCAAGAAGAGTTGTTCTCATCACACAAAATAATGCGGAATGTAAGCGAACTCAAACGCGATGTAGATTCGCTCCATGCCCAGAAAGATACCTTAGCCAAATCCTCATTTAGAAGCATAAAACCGTTTTACAACTTTGCTTTAAAAGATCATACTAGTGCGAAAGGCAAAACTTATAACTCTAATAAATTTGATTATAAAAAAGATACAAACCTAAGAAATAATGTACTTCGCTATGCTGCCAACTCGGCAAGAAGTGTGAAATCATATATATCAAGCCAAAAAGAAAGGGTAGATTATATAAGAAAAGAAGCGAATGGCTACGATATAGAATGGCATCGCAAATATTCCATGTCATTTGCCTGTTTGGTGATGTTTTTAATAGGAGCTCCATTAGGCTCTATTATAAAAAAAGGTGGTCTTGGTGTGCCTGTACTCATAGCCATTGTGTTTTTTATTATTTATTATATTATCACTATTATAATGGAAAAATTCGCCAAGGAAGGCATAATTAATATTGGATTAGGTATGTGGATGGGAAATTTGGTTTACCTACCTATTGGCATTTTCTTCTTGATTCAAGCCAGAAATGATTCGAGAATACTAGAAACAGATTATTTTGTAGTGCTTTGGGAAACATTTAAAACTCTTTTTAAAAGATAAAAACGGAGTTAGTTTGAAAAAGAGGAAGCCTATTTTATGAATGGTTTTTTCAAAAAATATTTTTCTTATTGAGAATAAATTTCTAATTTTGCAGATTCTAAAGAAAAAGAAACGAAATGTATTTGTCAGCTGAATCAAAAAAAGAATTATTCGCAAAATATAGCCCTGTAAAAAATGTAACAGACACTGGCTCTGCGGAATCACAAATTGCCTTATTCACCGAAAGAATAAACCATTTAACTACTCATTTGTCAACAAATAAAAAAGACCATGCAACTAAACAAGGTCTTTTGAAATTGGTAGGTAAAAGAAGAAGACTACTCAATCACTTAACGGTTACCAACATTGAAAGGTATCGTTCTATCATAGCTCAATTAAATATCAGAAAATAATACTTGGGAATCCCGCACACCGATCGGGATTCTTTTTTTTTCTCATTTCTGGTTACAAGCTGTTAATATTTTCATTGTCACTAAAGCGGATCTGACAATTCCCTCTCTAAAAAAAAATTATATGTATACTATGCTGCCCAATCACAAGGTGAAGACTTTTCAGATGCCGGATGGAACTGAAATTTCACTTGAAACAGGTAAATTGGCCAAACAAGCCCAAGGATCTGTTGTTTTAAGAGTAGGCAACACTATGTTGCTTGCAACTATGTGTTATGCCAAAGAAGCAAAAGAAGGCGTAGATTTTCTACCGCTTACGGTTGATTACCAAGAAAAATATGCGGCATTAGGTCGTTTTCCAGGTGGATTTTTCAAACGTGAAGCTCGCCCTTCTGAATATGAAATATTAATTAGTCGTTTGATTGATAGGGCAATTCGTCCACTTTTTCCAGCCGATTGGCACGCAGATGTGCAATTGCAGGTTACACTTATTTCGGGTGAAAAAGATGTGATGCCAGATGCGTATGCGGCTTTAGCAGCGTCTGCAGCACTTATTGTTTCTGATATTCCATTTACAGGTGGCCCGATTTCAGAAGTAAGAGTAGCACAAATAGACGGTGAACTGAAAGTGAACCCAACTATTACTGAAATTTCAAGAGCTACACTTGATTTGATGATTGCTGGCTCTGCCAAAGATATAGTAATGGTAGAAGGAGAAGCCAATGAAGTGTCGGAAGAATTGATGCTTGAAGCTTTGTCACTTGGTCACGATGCGATTAAAGTGCAATGCAAAGCTCAAAAGGAATTGGAAGCTATGGTGGGTTCTACGGTAAAAGTAGAATATAACCATGAAAAAAATGATGTAGAACTTAAAGATAAATTGTATAAACTTCTTTACGATAAAGCATATGCACATGCCAAAACATGCAATGCAAATAAATCGCAGAGAAGTAATGGCTTTAAAGCTATTATAATAGATTATATTGAATCATTGCCTGCAGATTCTACTGAAGACAAAGGTTTGATTAAAAAATATTATCACGACATTGAAAAGGATGCGGCTAGAAATTTAGTGCTAGACGATCGCATTCGTCTAGATGGTCGTAAATTGGATGAGGTTCGCTCTATTTGGTCGGAAATTAGCTATTTGCCATCAGCTCATGGTTCTGCGTTGTTCACAAGAGGCGAAACTCAATCTTTAACAACAGTTACTTTAGGTACAAAACTTGACGAGCAAACATTAGATGGAGCGGTAATTTCAGGTTCATCAAAATTCAATTTGCATTACAACTTTCCTGGTTTTTCTACTGGAGAAGTTAAGCCCAATAGAGGCCTTGGCAGAAGAGAGGTAGGTCATGGAAATTTGGCTCAACGCTCTTTGAAAAAAGTAGCACCTTCTGAAAGTGAATTTCCTTATACAGTACGTGTAGTTTCCGATATATTAGAATCTAACGGTTCTTCTTCAATGGCCACAGTTTGTGCAGGTTCTTTGGCTTTGATGGATGCAGGTGTGCCTATGAAAGGTGGCGTATCTGGTATTGCCATGGGATTAATTACTGATACAAAAACTGGGAAATACGCAGTATTATCAGATATTTTGGGCGATGAAGACCACTTAGGAGATAT
>CAZMFZ010000098.1:0-14481 GCA_964565665.1 uncultured Bifidobacteriaceae bacterium
GAATTTAAAAAAGGAGATTCAAGATTAAATTTTCCATTATCTAATTTATCAAATTCTGTTATTAGAAAGTTAGAGTTAGTTTAAATATGACTGATATTCCTTATGAATTTAATCCAAACGAAAGAATTATTAGGGGAATTTATAGTCCAATGAATATTAATAATAAGACGAATTCTCTTAAATCAAATTTCTTTAAATTAGGAATAGGAGCGTTAGGGGTTTCGTGCATAAGGTTAGATTATCAACCATTGACTATGCAAAATCTCATTGTAAAGTGTTCCAAAATATTGATAAGTCAAGAAAGTATTTTGGTTTTGCAATGCTGCATACATGGGAGATAATCTCATGTAAAAATGAAGCGTTTTCAGCAAAGCTAGAATATACTCCCCAGCAGTACGATAGCCATCAGCTAGCTGCTCATTGTGATATTAGATTTGGAATTGTTATAAACGAAGGAGAGCCATTCCCCGAAGAATTGAATGAACTATTTGAAAGGTTACGTTTGATTGCTTCAAAAAAGCTTTATATTGATCCGCATCCTGATGATGAAAAATGGGATGGAAACCTTATCAGCTAATCATTATCTTTATAGCCTACTATTTTAATTTCCCTTTTCACGCCACTCCTTCTGTTTGCATTTGCTTTTCATAAAGTTCTCTATACTTGTGCCCAATTTTTAAAAGCTGCTCATGGCTCCCAGATTCTATTATTTCCCCATCATCTATCAATATTATATGGTCGGCAAGCTTGGCAGAGGAAACTCTGTGAGAGATAATTACTGTAGTTTTGTCTCTCATTATATGCTTTAAATTGTTGAGAATAGTATTCTCAGTATGGGTATCTACGGCAGAAAGGCAATCGTCCAAAATTAATATTTTAGGGTTTCGAGCCAAAGCCCGGGCAATAGAAAGCCGTTGCTTTTGCCCACCCGATAGTGTAATGCCACGTTCTCCAAGCTGGGTTTTAAATCCATCTGGGAAATTTACTATGTTTTGATACAAATCTGCATCTTTTGAAGCTTTCAGCAATTCCGATTCATTTATCGCATTCACACCAAAAGCAATATTGTTTTTTATACTATCGGAGAATAAGAAAACATCTTGGGGCACATAACCAATTTGGCTGCGAAGCAGGTGCACATTTAGCCATTTGATCGGTTGGTTGTCGATCAAAATTTCGCCTTTGGTAGGGTCGTACATTCGGCAAATCAAGTTGGCAATGGTGCTTTTTCCCGAGCCTGTGGTTCCTAATATGGCAATAGATTCGCCTTGGGCCACTTCAAAAGAAATATTTTTCAATGCAACAATGCCTGAATCTGGATAGGTAAAACTCACCTTATCAAACTTAATGTTTCCATTAACATCAATCTCCATATTTTTATCAGATACAATTTCATTCTTTGTTTGCATAAACTCATTGATTCTTGATTGTGAAGCCTGAGCCCTTTGCACAATACTTGAAACCCAGCCCAAGGATGTGAATGGCCAAGTAAGCATGGTGACGTACATGATAAATTCAGCAATATTTCCAGGAGTAATGTTGCCTGCAATTACCTCATTTCCACCCACATACACTACTATCACTATACTCAACCCCACCATAGCCATTACAGAAGGCGAAAAAACAGATTGGATTTTCGCCATTGCCAATTGCTTTTCTTTGTAAATATTGCTCTGTATACTGAAATTGTGCAATGAATCGTCTTCACGAGCAAAAGCCTTAATAACACGAATGCCTGAAAATGCTTCTTGAACAAATGTTGATAAATCAGACAAGCTTTTTTGAATTTCAAGCGAGCGTTTTTCAATCAAGTTATTCACAAAATAAATGGTGATGGATAAAATAGGAAGCGGCAATAATGTCCATATTGTGAGTTTCACATTGATAGAAAGCATAATACTGACACACAATACCGACATGGTGAGCAAATTAAGTCCATACATTATTGCAGGGCCAAAATACATGCGCACCTTTCCAACATCTTCCGATATGCGAGCCATCAAATCTCCAGTATTATTTCTGCGATAAAAACTCAATGGCAGAGTTTGGTAATGGGCATACATCTCATTTTTCTGGTCGTATTCTACCAATCGCGACATTACAATAATGGTTTGTCGCATAAAAAACATAAATACACCCCGTAGCAATGCCATGCCCAAAATCACCAAACCGTACACAACAATATTGTAGGTGAACATTTGGGAAACTTCATTTTCGTTTTTCGTTCCTTTAAAAATCAGGAAAAGGTCGATAGTTTCTTTTACCAAATCAAATGTATTTCGCACCATTTGGGCGGGAACAATGGCAAAAATATTGGCAATAGTTACAAACACAATGCCAAGCAGCAATCGCCATTTGTATTTGAAAAGGTATTTATTAGTGTGCGAGAGGGCGTTCATTTTAATTTTTATTATAAAGCATAAAAGTAAAAAATAGTTCTATCCACCTACGCACATTTTTGCTATGATATTTTATGCTATCAAAATTCTCATTACATTTTCTTCTATGGCTCGATTTTTTGGCAAGCGATTTTAAAAACTTAATCATTAAACCATGAAAACAGCTGGAACCTCCGGAACTACAACCTCTTTATGGATGGCTACTGAAACGATGCCTGAATTTGGATCCCTTGATAAAGATATAACTGTAGATGTATGTGTAATTGGAGGCGGCATAGCCGGGCTTACTTCTGCCTATTTATTATCAAAAGAAGGTTTGGACGTGGCTTTAATCGATGATGGGCCTTTGGCAAGTGGCGAAACCTCTCGCACTACTGCCCATCTCACCAATGTACTAGACGACACATTTACGAAGCTTGAATTTCTTTTCGGAGAGGACAATAGCAAACTGGCTGCCAAAAGCCATGCGGTTGCAATCGATAAAATCGAAGAAATTATCAATAAACTCCATATTGAATGTGATTTTGCAAGAGTTAATGGATATTTATTTAAAGCACCAAATTATACTGATGATGATTTGCTGAAAGAAATGGAAGCCGCCCAAAGAGCTGGGCTTAAAGTAACCTCACTAAAAAACGCACCATTGCCAAATGTGGATACTGGCTTATGTTTAAAATATGAAAATCAGGCTCAGTTTCACGTACTTAAATATTTAAAGAAACTCACTGAGGTAATGGCCGATACAGTAAAAATTTATTGCAATACTAAAGCGGTAGAAATAAAAGATGGAGAACAACCATACGTAAAAGTAGAGAGTGGACTTACCATAAAGGCAAAGCAAATTATTGTGGCTACAAACTCGCCTGTGAATGATATTGTCACTATGCACACCAAGCAAGCCGCTTACCGTTCGTATGTAATTGGGGCAAAAATTGCAAAAGGATATGTAGAGAAAGCTCTTTATTGGGACACCCTAGAGAATTACCATTATGTACGAACCCAACCTTTTGATAATGAACATGAAATATTAATTATTGGCGGTGAAGATAATAAAACTGGGCAAGGGGAAGCTTTAAATCAATTCGATAATTTAAGAAGCTGGGCCAACGCCCATTTTCACGAAATACAGGAATTTTTATTTGAATGGTCGGGTCAAGTGATGGAACCTGTAGATAGCCTTGCATTTTTGGGGAAAAACCCAGGTGATGAAAATATTTACATAATCACAGGCGATTCAGGCCATGGCATGACACATGCTACCCTAGGCGCCATGATTATAACAGACTTGATTGAAAATAGAAAAAATCCTTATTCAGATTTATATAGCCCCGCAAGAATTACGCTAAAATCGGCTGATTCATTTATAAAAGAGAATGCAAACGTGGTGGCCAAATATACCGAGCTGTTTACAAAATCTGATGTAGATAATATTTCAGAGATTGCTGCAGGCTCAGGTGCTGTTATCAGTAAAAAACTCAGTAAAATAGCTGTGTATAAAGATGGGGGAAATAAACCTCATTTTATGTCGGCTATATGCCCACATCTGGGTTGTGTGGTAGGTTGGAATGAAATTGAAAAATCTTGGGATTGTCCCTGCCATGGTTCAAGGTTCGATTGCACTGGCCATATGATAAATGGGCCTGCTACAAGTGATCTTAATCCTGCAGAGGTTTAAAATTTTCTCTGGCATAGATTTTTTAAGTGGTTATATTGAATCTCTGCGAGTGCATAGGCGTTACACTAAACATATAAATAAAATGAAGAAGTATCAATTGCAATTACTCGTTCCTGCCATAGCCATATGCTTATGGTCTTGCGGCAACAATACACAAAATGACAGCAAAGAAGTGGCACAAGATGCCAATGAAAAACAATTTGAGAATACCGACAAAGACACTGATCTAGATTTTTCAGTGAAAGCAGCAGATGGTGGTCTTCTAGAAGTAAAACTTGGTGAATTGGCACAAGCAAACGCAGCTTCAGCTAAGGTAAAAGAATTTGGTGCAACAATGGTAGCCGACCACACAGCTGCCAATGAAGAATTAAAATTGCTTGCTGCAAAGAAAAGCATTTCGCTTCCAACAGAACTAGGTGAAAAAACCGGAAAAGACTTTAATGATTTAGCAGAAAAAAAAGGCGCTGAATTTGATAAAGCCTATATCAGCTATATGATAGACGACCACAAAGAGGATATTGATCTTTTTAAAGGTGAGGCGGATAAAGGAAAAGACCCTGAAATTAAAAGTTTTGCTGCCAATAAAATTCCAAAGCTTGAACACCACTTAATGATGGCTGAAGTATTAAAAGATGAACTTAAGTGAGATAACTAAAATAACAGTGGCATCTATTGGTGCCACTGCATTTATGACTTTGTTCCTTTATTTATTAGACTTTGTACTTAACGAGCGAAGATTAAAAGTTGTAAAGGTACTAGGAACAATGCTTACCAATCAAACTGCAATTGGTAAAGGACTTTCGGAGAAACCATCGGCAATTTCTGCTGGAATAATAGGACATTATGCGGTGGGTATTGCATTCGCCATAGCATTTTTAATGTTGGTAAATGTAAATTGGCTACAATTTGATTACAGAAGCGGGCTTATTTTTGGAATGGGTGCCGGAATAATTGGTGCTATTACATGGAATATTTACTTTGCTGCGCACCCCAATCCACCACATCTAAATATCTTATTATATTCAGTTGCAATTTTTTGTGGACATATCGTATTCGGGCTCAGTCTGGTATTGATGTTTAAAATCATTGAAAATGTAATAGAGAAATTGCATTTTTAATCTCCTCACTAGTAAAGATTTTAAGCTTTTCTTATTTCCCTCTTGCGTGATGGTCAGATGGTACTTGACCCATTATTTAATTTGTAAATCTTTGGGTTAGGTAGAGAGAAACATGGCATAGTTTTTTTCATCATTTAAAAACTTAATTCTAAACTTATGGACAATAAATTGACATCAAATCAAACAGCATTAATTACTGGTGCTTCTAGCGGCATCGGTTTTGAACTGGCAAAGCTTTTCGCCAACGACAATTATAATATTATTATTATAAGCAAAAACGAGGCAGAACTTTCAGCCGCAAAACTAAAGATTGAAGCCTCCGGCTTTTCATCTAATATAACAATCATAGCCAAAGACCTGAGCCAGCATGGTGCCGCAGAAGAATTGTATGCCGATGTTAAGGCTAGAAATATTCAAATAGATGTATTGGTAAATGATGCAGGTGTGGGAAATTATGGATTGTTTGTTGACACTGATTTGAAAGCGGATGTTGACATGATTCACTTGAATGTGATAGCACTGATGTCACTTACCAAGCTTTTTTTAAAGGATATGGTGGCTCGCAACCATGGTAAAATTTTACAATTAGGATCTGTAGCATCATTTGTACCTCACCCATGGCTAGGGGTATATGCAGCCACAAAAGCATTTGTGTTGTCGTTTTCAGAATCATTACAGCATGAACTTAAGGACAGCGATGTTAAAATAACTGTGCTTTGCCCAGGTGCCACAGATACCAATTTCTTTGCTACTGCAGGTGCAGAAGAATCAAAAGTGGTGAATAACACCGAACTTGACGACCCTGCCAAAGTAGCCAAAGAGGGCTATGATGCTTTGCAAAAAGGGGAAAAAAGAATAATAATAGGATTAAAAAATAATTTGCAAATAGCCGCCAGCAACCTTATTCCTGATAGCATGGTAGCAGCCATGATGGCCAACCAGCTAGAACCAGTTTCTCAGGATTAATTAAATAAAAAAGGGTTCTTTCGAACCCTTTTTTATTGTTGTTACTGCGATAAATTAGTATCTGTAAGCTTCCGAGCTGCAGCTATTTGTATTTGAAAAGGTATTTATTGGTGTGCGAGAGGGTGTTCAATTTATGGATTGTAGGTGTACTTAGTTAGTTTAATAAATTAGCTATATTGCTATCATTGTTGTGGCTTTTCATAAAAAGAAAAACCAATTCTATTAATATGTTCTATTAAATAAGGATTTGCAATTTTTCTCTTTTGAGAAATATCTATTTTATAAGGTAGCATCAAATCGTCTAGCTTATTTATTATTTCCAAAAATTCAGTGAATGACAAATCAGTTTCAATCAAAGCCAAATCAATATCAGAACCATTTTTATAGTTTCCTTTGGCTCTAGAACCATAAATCAGTACTTTTTCAATAGCGTTATATTTCGAGAATACACCATTAATTGCGTCAACATCTTTATCTTGTACACCAAACATCATCTATATAAAAGTTTGCATTTTGGTTTGAAAGGCCACAAACAAATCAAAATACCCAAACAGTATTTTATCTTTAATATCCGCAGCAGTTTCTTCATTATAAGTGTGTGACGATTGATTTCTGCTATTGATCATCTCCATCCAAGCATTTCCGTCTTCAACTAATCCATTCTTAAAGGCTTCCCTAGTGGCATCTCTCGATCCTGTAATACTACTATTTCCTTGATACTCAAAATAATCTTTTAGCACCTTCCAGGCCAATTCGTGGGTAAATTCAAAAGCTTGTATCAAGCCTAGTTCTTCCAAATCATTCAATTCCTCTTTATCAATAAACTTTTGAAGTTGAGAAAGGGCTTTATTAAAATTATAAAATCGCTGTTTCCAACGGGTATCAAGTTCCATAGTAACCATAGTTTATTATTAAATAGTAGGGGAAATATTTGTACTCTTTTCTGTGAAGAATCCTTTCCAAATAAATAGTATCATTTTCCCAAAAACAGCCTATTCTGTAAATCCCTATTTTGATTCTAAAAGCTGATTTATATCCTTTTAATTTTTTAACATCCTATTTCTGTAAATCAACACCATTCTCAATTTCTATAATTAATGATTTGACTATCAATTGTATATCTTTTGGTAGTTTAGAAGCCTCTTTCACAAATTTTTTATTGATATTAGTTTCATTTCCCCAAATCAGCTATAAATTGAGACTTTTCAGTTTCCGAAATATACCCATCTCTATTTGCTTCCAACATGGCTGTATACAAAGCTTTATCCTCATTTTCCTCATCTATTTGCAAGTATGAAATATTTAGAAGTTTTGCCATTCCAATAAAAAATTAATCTGAGATTGATTTGCATCTAATATTAAAGTTTCCATGTTTTTTTTATTTGTAGAATAGTGGGCAATAAAATAATTTTCTCGAAAGTTAATTGTTTAACAACCTTATTAGCAATAAAAAAGGGTTCTTTCGAACCCTTTTTTATTGTTGTTACTTTGATAAATTAGTATCTATAAGCCTCCGTTTTGAACGGACCACTCACTTTTACATTGATATAATCTGCTTGATCTGTTGAAAGCACATCTATTTCAGCACCTACTTTTGCCAAATGCAAATACGCTACTTTTTCATCTAGATGACGTGGCAATACATACACATCATGACCATATTTGGCTGAGTTTTTCCACAATTCCAATTGAGCCAAAGTCTGATTGGTAAATGATGCCGACATCACAAAACTAGGATGGCCCATTGCACAACCCAAATTTACTAATCTACCTTCTGCTAATACCAGAATGTCTTTGTCTTTGATGGTGTACATATCTACCTGTGGCTTAATGGTATTTTTAGTACTGCCATAGGTTTTATTTAACCAAGCCATGTCAATTTCATTGTCGAAATGGCCTATGTTACACACAATCGCCTTGTCTTTCATTGATTCAAAATGGCGACCTACTACAATATTATGATTTCCAGTAGCAGTAACAATAATATCGGCACGAGGAATGGCTTTGTCCATTTTCTGAACTTCAAAACCATCCATTGCAGCTTGCAAAGCACATATTGGGTCTATTTCTGTTACGATTACTCTAGCACCTGCTCCAGCCAAAGAAGCTGCTGAGCCCTTGCCTACATCACCATATCCAGCTACAAGAGCCACTTTTCCAGCCATCATTACATCAGTAGCCCTACGAATAGCATCTACCAACGACTCTTTGCAACCATATTTATTGTCGAATTTCGATTTGGTAACAGAATCGTTGATATTAATGGCCGGCAAAAGAAGAGTGCCATTGGTAACACGTTGTTTCAATCGCAATACACCTGTGGTAGTTTCTTCTGAAATACCTTTGATATTTTGCACCAATTCAGGAAAACGATCTAAAACCATATTAGTCAGGTCACCTCCATCATCTAATATCATGTTTAGTGGTTGTCCGCCTTCGAAAGCAAAAAGGGTTTGCTCAATGCACCAGTCAAACTCTTCTTCATTCATGCCTTTCCAAGCATATACGGGAATGCCTACGGCTGCAATTGCAGCAGCTGCGTGGTCTTGTGTAGAAAAAATATTGCATGAAGACCAAGTAACATCTGCCCCTAAGGCTTTTAATGTTTCTATCAGAACGGCTGTTTGAATAGTCATGTGCAAGCATCCTGCAATTCTTGCCCCTTTCAATGGTTTTTCCGCACCGAATTCTTTGCGGAGTGACATCAAACCTGGCATTTCGGCTTCAGCCAATAGGATTTCTTTTCTGCCCCATTCTGCAAGGCTAATGTCTTTTACTTTAAATTTTTCTTGTGTCGCTACCATCTGGTTAGTTTTTTTAAGATACAGATGCAAAGCTAAGATTTATGGCTTCGACTGCCAAATTAAATTATTGGGATAGATGTTTTGATAACTGCAACTGTTATTTTCCAATAGATACTTTTTGCAAAATAGTCTCAATGATTTGCTTGGTAGTTACGCCATCGGCTTCGGCTTCGTAATTGAGCAAAATACGGTGATTAAGCACATCTACGGCTACTTCTTTTACATCTTCAGGCAATACATAATCGCGCTTGTTAATAAAAGCCATGGCTTTGGCTGCCAAATTCAAATTGATACTAGCCCTAGGCGATGCCCCAAACATAATATAATCGGCTTCGTTTTTCAAGCCGTAATCTTTAGGAAAGCGCGTGGCAAATACCAACTCAATAATATATTTTTCAAGGCTCTCACTAATATTTATGGCATTAATAGCATCTCTGATGGCGAAAATATCGCTTTTACCTAAAATAGGCTGAATATCTGCGTGAAATGTCATGTTCGACATTCTTCGCATCACCTCAAGCTCCTCTTGTTTATTCAAATAGCTCACATATATTTTCATCATAAACCTATCTACTTGGGCTTCAGGCAGCGGATATGTGCCTTCTTGCTCTACAGGATTCTGCGTAGCCAATACTAAAAATGGTTTTTCGAGCTTGTGAGTAGTTGGGCCAATGGTTACTTGCTTTTCCTGCATGGCTTCCAAAAGAGCTGATTGCACTTTGGCGGGCGAGCGATTTATTTCATCTGCCAATATCAAATTTGAAAATATTGGACCCTTCTTCACTTCAAACGAACCATCTTTCTGATTGTAAATCATAGTACCGATTACATCGGCAGGTAGCAAATCGGGCGTGAACTGAATGCGTTGAAAATCCAAATTCAAAGCCTTGGCCAATGAATTGATCGTAAGCGTTTTAGCCAAGCCTGGCACACCTTCCAATAATATGTGTCCGTTGGTAAATAAGCCAATCAACAGGCGGTTTACCATATATTGCTGGCCTACTACTACTTTGCTTACTTCGTT
This sequence comes from uncultured Bifidobacteriaceae bacterium, assembly GCA_964565665.1. Taxonomy (GTDB): domain Bacteria; phylum Bacteroidota; class Bacteroidia; order Cytophagales; family UBA9547; genus CAZMFZ01. The sequence goes on from CAZMFZ010000098.1 coordinate 9,987, forward strand.
TATTACTGCCTCTACCTTTTCTTGAAGTAAATAAGTGTTAGGCACGGTTTCTAATTCTTCCATAAAATTTTAATCACATTAATTAGGCTGCAAATTAAGCAATGAAGTATTAATTGGTCAAGTATAAATGATAAAAGGGCAGATGGTTAATTCTAAAAAGGGAATCAATCTCATTAAATAGTCGATTCATCTTCTTTCCTTTTATCAAAAGCTGAAAAAATAAGATGGAGTAGCTTAGATAAGAGTGAAAAAACATAAGTAATGCCTGCAAAAAGCAAGGTAAAAGTCATGATAATGGGATAGCACATGGCGAAAAGCACTGTCCAAGCCATTTTTAAAATCCGTTCTTGCATTTTGTATCTGTTAATTTCAACTGTCGCTTATATGATTAAAATATCAACAAACTATGCTTTTGGAATATAAAAACTTTATTCGTTAATACTTCAACACATCAAGCAGGTATTTGCCATAGCCACTTTTTACCAATGGCTTTGCCAATTCTTCTAATCTTGCTGCATCAATATATCCCATTCGGAAAGCTACTTCTTCAATACAACCTACTTTCAGCCCTTGTCGCTCTTCTATTACTTGTACAAACTGCCCTGCTTGCATAAGGGAAGCAAAAGTTCCTGTGTCCAGCCATGCAACGCCTCGGCTTAAAATACCTACTTTCAATTTGCCAAGTTCAAGATATTTTTTATTTATATCGGTAATTTCCAGCTCGCCTCTTGGGCTTGGTTTCATTTTTGCAGCTATTTCAACTACCTCATTGTCATAAAAATACAAGCCTGGTACTGCATAATTCGATTTCGGATTCTGTGGCTTTTCCTCAATAGATTTTGCATTTAAGTGTTTGTCAAATTCTACTACGCCATACCGCTCTGGGTCTTGCACATGGTAAGCAAATACCACGCCACCATCAGGGTTGTTGTTGCTTTGCATCAGTTGAGCCATGCCCGAACCATAAAAAATATTATCTCCAAGTACCAATGCTACTTTTTCTTTGCCAATAAAATCTTTGCCAATGATAAATGCCTGAGCAAGTCCATCGGGGCTGGGCTGTTCTGCATACGTAAATTGGCAGCCTAATTTTGAACCATCGCCCAACAATTTCTTAAAATGTGGCAAATCATGTGGTGTAGAAATGATTAGTACTTCCCTTATGCCTGCCAAAAGCAAGGTTGAAAGCGGATAGTAAATCATGGGTTTGTCGTACACAGGCATCAATTGCTTGCTTACGGCTAGGGTTAGGGGATGCAATCTGGTGCCAGAGCCACCTGCTAATATTATTCCTTTCACTTAAAATTTGGTTTTAAAAATGCCAAATTGATAAAAATAATGCAAAAGCAAGTCTATTAATCGCAAATAATTCTTTAATCACATTCCATGCAGCTTTTTAACTCTATTTTAATCGTTGAATCATAATTTCAAACTAATTTTAGAGCCTAGAAACGTGTCAAATGAAAATTCTGATTGTAGAGGATGAACCTAAAGTAGCCTCTTTCATAAAAAAAGGACTAGAAGAGCAGTCGTATTTGGTAGAACAAGCTTTTGACGGCAATATTGGCAAAAGCATGGTATTGAGTTCTACTTATGATGTGATAATTTTAGATGTAAACCTACCGGGTATCAATGGCTTTGAACTTTGTAAAATCATTAGAGAAAACCATATCATTACACCCGTATTGATGCTCACCGCATTGGGAACTACTGATGATAAACTCACAGGATTCGACTCCGGAGCAGATGATTATCTGGTAAAACCATTTGAGTTTCGCGAGCTAATTGCCCGATTGAAAGCACTAGTTAAGCGTGGCTCTACCGATGCTTCACAAACATCTAATGTGTTGAAAGTGGCAGATTTGGAATTGGATTTAGATCAGAAAATAGCCATTAGGGAAGGTCATAAAATAGATTTGACAGCCAAGGAATTTGCCTTGCTCGAATATTTTATCAGAAACAAGGGCAGGGTGGTATCTCGCATAGATATTGCCGAGAAAGTATGGGAAATAAACTTCGATACTGGTACCAATGTGATAGATGTGTATGTAAATTTTTTGCGTAAAAAGGTTGATAGAGATTTCCCTACACGCCTTATTCACACCGTGGTAGGCATGGGTTATATTTTAAAAGAAGAATAGTTTTTTCACTTTTAGTTCAACTATTATTTGGCTACAATACATAGCAAGCTTCGTGCTTTTCCATTCCTATTCTAGGATAATAATCTATCGCTTTGGGTGCGGCCAATAAAATTAGCTTTGCTAATGGCGCACCTAATTTTGTTTTTTTTATCAACTCTTTTCCAATGCCTTTCGATTGATAAACCTCGCTTATAGCCAAATCGGCCAAATAAGTAGTAAAAGAGAAATCGCTCCAAGAGCGGGCTACCCCTACCAATTCGCCTTCGTGCCTTGCCGTAATTACCAAATTGCAGTGCTTCATCATCAACTCCATTCGTTCAAAATCATGAATGGGTCTACGTTCTGCCAAAGTTGATTCTGCCAATATTTGTATGAATTCTGCTGTTGAAAGCTCATTTTCTTGCAGGTATACAATTTCCATAGCTCTGAGTTTTACCAATCGCCACCTGCTCCTCCTCCTCCAAAACTACCACCTCCAAAGCCCCCAAAGCTGCCACCACCACTTGAGAAACTTCCGTAGCTGCTACCTCTGCCGCCACCCAAGGCACTGCCAAGTAGCATTCCAGTTAGCAAATCCATACCCCCGCCACGCCTACTGTAATTTGAGCCGCCTCCACCACCAAGTTTTGATAAAATATAAAAAATGGCAATAATTATAATTAGAAAAATAAATATCGTTTTGCCTGTCAGTTTGAGTCCTTTACCTGAGCCATCGCCTTTAAATTGCCCAGAAAGTGCCCCTATCAGATAATTAGTGGCGTTGTCGAGCCCTTCATAATATTGCTGATTTTTAAAAGCAGGCTTTATCACTTCCTCAATTATTCGCTTTGCATACGCATCGGTAACAATAGCCTCCAAGCCATAGCCCACCAGTATTCTAATTTTGCGTTCTTGTAGTGCTACATATATAAGCAAGCCATTGTTTTTACCTTTCTGGCCTATGCCCCAAGCCTGTGCCAATCGAACGGCATAATCGAAAGGCTCATCGTTTTCAATAGAGTATTCAATTACTATGGCTATTTGGGTGGAAGTAGTATCGTTGTATTTAGAAAGCTTGTATTCAAGTGCTGCAAGTTGTTCCGCAGAAAGCACACCTGCAAAATCATTTACCAATTTAGGCGGATTTGGCCTTTGCGGTATTTCCTTCGCAAGTATAGAAAGAGGTAAAAAAATAGTTAAAAGTAGGAGAATAATATATTGATAATAGTGTTTCATCTAGTAAATTGGTAATCTGAATTACTTTGAGGTTAAAATATTATATTAGATCTAATTAGTTTTCCTTAAATGAAATATCATCGGGCAATTCATTTATATCGTCAGTTTGGTATGGGAAATGTGCCTTCAACTGCGAGCCTGCCTTTGTAATTCCTTCTGCCAAACCATCGGCAAATTTGCCTTCCCTAAATTGTTCTAGGCATTCTGATTTGATTTCATCCCAAAAATTGGCGGGAACTACCGCATTTATTCCTGCATCTCCTAAAATCGCAAATTTTTTGTCTTCCACAGCCAAATAAAACAAAACTCCATTTCTAAGGTCCGTTTTGTGCATTTTCAAGACTGCAAACACTTCTGATGCCCTATCTAACACAATATTTTTACATCGATTTTCGATATGTACCCTCACCTCTCCTGAAGTATTTTTTTCTGCTTCTTTGATTGCATTTACAATCTTTTCCTGATCAATTTCTGAAAAAAAACCTTTGGCCATAAATCTCTTTCTTTATTAATTACGTAAATACAAAAATATAAAATATTATTGCCTAATTACAAATTACAACCTCTAAATTCGAACATAGCTGAAATAGCTCAATATTTGAAATGGCACAACCCAACAAAAGCTGGCTAAATAACTATGTAGACTTTTTCAAAAGTTTTTCTCAAACCGATGATTTCAAAGAGTTAATCAAGAAAATTGATACCATCGAAAACCCCGAACATTTTATTTATAGTTCAGTACAGCCCACAGGGCTAATGTATGGGCTTCCCATCAGATTCAGCGATATTGATATGCCTGAAATTCAGGAGCTTGACGAACACGAGAAAACAAAGATGATATTGATAGATTGCCTAATCAATTGCTCAATGTTTTTAAAAGTGCAAGGCATTAGCAATCATGATGATATGGAGAAATTGCTCAATGATATTATCAAAAATATTGGCGATTTCTACGGTCAGGTTCATAGTAATGGAAGCTCAAATAGCGACAACAACTCACAAGAACTTGAGTCCTTAATAGACAAAAGAGTAGCAGGAAATAAAAAGTGGAATAAGAATTTTTGGACTAGCTACTTTCAAAACAGCCTTTTGTTTTTAGATATCATTTATTTTTCTCGCTGGCTCCAGCACGGTGATAT
>CAZMFZ010000099.1:0-14459 GCA_964565665.1 uncultured Bifidobacteriaceae bacterium
CTTCAAATTCTGCACAACAATTTTTTAATTCATATTGAAATGCTTTCTTACATTTGAACTTAAGTAAAGACTTGGGAATGAATGAGTTGGAGCAAAATGAAATGTTATGCTACGTTGAAAACGAATTCAATATCAATATTGACGACCAAGAAATTTCAAAAATCAACACGGTAGGCGATTTGATACATACGGTAAAGAAATATACTTATTAGTAGATAACAATCTTTAGTGTTTTGGAATTATTCATTCGTTTTGTGTTTAGTCATTTCACAAAAGTTTTGATAAAAAAGCGGGATAGTCTCAATTCCTTTCAGAAAATTCCAAACTCCATAATGCTCATTTGGTGAATGTATGGCATCGGAATCTAGGCCAAACCCCATCAAAACAGATTTCAAACCCAGTTCCTTTTCAAATAAAGCTACTATTGGAATGCTGCCACCGCCTCTAGTAGGCACAGGTTTTTTGCCAAATGTAGTTTCCATAGCACTCTCAGCTGCTAAGTAGCCAATATGGTCGATAGAGATTACATAGGCTTCACCACCATGGTGTGGCCGAACAGATACTTTTACCGATTCTGGGGCAATGCTTTCAAAATGGTTTGTAAATAGCGTGGTAATTTTTTCTGAATTCTGATTTGGCACAAGTCGCATTGAAATTTTCGCATGCGCTTTTGAAGGCAATACTGTTTTCGCTCCTTCTCCAATATAGCCACCCCAAATGCCATTTACATCTAAGGTAGGACGAATAGATGCCCTTTCCGTAGTGGAATAGCCGTTTTCACCTTTCACATTATTAATTTTCAAATCTTTTTTATAAGCCTCCAAATCAAAAGGGGCTGTGGCGAACAACGCTCTTTCTTCAATTGAAAGTTCCTCTACATCATCATAAAAATGGGGAATGGTGATTTTTCCATTTTCATCGTGAAGCGAAGCTATCATTTCACACAAAATATTGATTGGGTTAGCTACTGCACCACCATACACACCCGAGTGTAAATCTCGTTCAGGCCCTGTCACTTCTACTTCTACATAGCTCAATCCACGCAAGCCACTGTCTATAGAAGGAATGTCGTTGGCTATAATGGAGGTGTCGGAAATTAATATAATATCGGCCTTCAGTTTTTCTTTATTGGCGACTATAAATGCCCCTAAATGGTCGGACCCAATTTCCTCTTCTCCTTCTATCATAAATTTTACATTGCAAGGCAATGTATTGGTTTCAACCATCATTTCTAAGGCTTTTACGTGCATGAGCATTTGTCCTTTATCATCGCAAGCACCTCTAGCATATATTTTCTCATCTTTAATAATGGGTTCAAATGGTAGATTATTCCACAAATGAAGCGGAACTGCAGGTTGCACATCATAATGCCCGTAAACCAAAATGGTTGGCAAAGTTTTGTCAATTATTTTTTCACCATAAACCACTGGAAAACCACCAGTTTCACAAATTTCTGCCACATCTACCCCAGCTTCTAGTAAACTATTTTTTACCCATTCAGCAGTTTTTAGCATGTCATTTTTATGGGCAGAATCTGCACTTATTGAGGGTATTCGCAGTATTCCAAATAACTCTTCAATAAATCTATTTTTATGCTTTTCTATGTATACTAGAGAATTCATTTCGTGTTAATTTTCGGAAATTATAAATCTAAAATGGTTTGAATTGAAAAGTTCAAAGGGCTTCAAAATTAGGCTAATAATTGTGTAGTTGTGTGCGTTAATATTTGTGAAAAGGAATTGAAACAGTTTTTTACTAAAGAATTAAACATATTTTATATACATTCTGCTTTATAACTTTATATCTTTGTTAACAACTCTCTAAAGAATTTTAAAATATTATGCTTAAATATAAAGCTGATTACCGCGTACTTGCTTACATAGGTGTAACCACAGCTCTTTTTGCTTACCAATGGACAAATGGGTTTACTTGGTGGTTATATGTAATTTATCTCCATTTGGCCGTGGCTGTATCGGTAATGACACACAACCACAATCATTTAAACATCTGGAAATCAAAGCCTTTGAATGTGCTTACTGATTGGTGGCTCACGGTATTCTATGGTGTTCCAGTATTTACTTGGATTCCTACACACAATAGAAACCATCATAAATATAATAATAAGGAAGGCGACAGCTCTATTACCTATCGTCACACAGAAGAAAATCATCTCCTTTCTGTATTGAGCTACCCTTCAATTAGCGGTTTTCATCAAATGACCCAAAGCATTATTCCTTATATGAAGAATTTGAAGGAAAACGATAAAAAAACCTATTATGAGTATTGGACTCAGGTAGTTGTGCTAGTAGTTTGGATCGCAGCTTTTGTGTTTCTAGATTGGCAAAAAGCTATTTTGTATGTGATTATCCCTCAGCAGTTTTCTGGCTTTTCAGTATTTGTATTTAATTATGTGCAGCATGTACATGCCAATGAAGAATCAAGATGGAATCATTCACGCAATTTTATGTGGGTAAATGCTTTTCTTTTCAACAATGGCTACCACACTATTCACCATGAAAAAGCAAATATTCACTGGAGCGAAGTGCCAAAATATCACAAGGAAATCGAACATAATATTGACCCTTCATTGATTGAAAAAAGCTTTTGGGGCTATATGTTTAGAACTTATGTATTCAGCATATTTATTGCCAAGTACCGTTCAAATTCAATGCGTTTGCAAAGAATAGAGGAAATGAATTCAGTAGTAGCCTAATGGAAAGGTTTAAACTACTCAAACTAAGCAAAACGATTTTTATTTTTAACCACAATTAACAATAAAAAAGGGAGTTTAAAACTCCCTTTTTTATTGTTAATTGTTAAAGGGCAAATTTCCCAATTCATCTTCTTCGTCATCGAAAGTATCGGATGAGTTGAACATGCTGGAAAACAAATCTTTGAAACTGTGCCCTGTTTCTAGTCGGCCTTTGCTTATCAATGAATATTCTGCCAAGCCATAAAGGGCAAATTCCATAAAAAATAGTTTGGTAGCATTATCAAGATTTGGTTGGTATAGCTCTACCAAAGCTTGCAAACCTGGAATTGATTTCAATATATTTTCATAATTTATATTGGTGAAATCAATTAAAATATCGGCTTTATTGCCATCGCCAAACCAACTTACAATAGGTTGGTAAGGACTAGGTTTCTCTGCAATTACTTTTTCTGCTTGTGCTTTGGTTGGCTTTTTCTTCTTGAATTTTTCAGGATCGGGAAAATAGCCCAAAAACAAACTCCTAATGCTTTTGCCGACCAAACTTTGCGCCACTATGTAGGGTCCTTCCTGCTCGCCTTCATATACAAGTTCTATTTTGCCAGTGATGGAGGGAATTATGCCCCAAAAATCAGACATCCGCACAAAAGTATCTTTTTCATCGTTGATGATTATTCTGCGCTCGGCAGCACTTACCAGGTTTTCCATGGCCGAAATTGTCAATCGAGCCGAAACGCAACTGTTCACATCTACAAACTCACTTTTTCTGGCTTCAATGGCTATTTGCTCTATAAGGTTGGTAGCGAGCTCGTGGTATTTTATCTTGGTTTTTTGCTCGGGTTTGATGTGAGCTTCTTGTTGGGTTATCTTTTTGCCAGTTTCAATAGATTTTGGGTAATGAGTCAGAATTTGGCTTTCAATTCGATCTTTCAAAGGCGTAACGATGCTTCCTCTGTTGGTGTAATCTTCGGGATTGGCAGTGAATACAAATTGAATATCAAGAGGCAGTCGCATCTTAAATCCACGTATCTGAATATCGCCTTCCTGCAAAATATTGAACAAAGCTACCTGAATACGTGCTTGCAAATCGGGCAGTTCATTGATTACGAATATTTGTCTGTGCGAACGGGGAATAAGCCCGAAATGTATCACTCTTTCATCTGAATAGGGCAATTTTAATGAAGCGGCTTTTATTGGGTCAACATCGCCAATCAAATCGGCCACCGATACATCAGGTGTGGCTAGTTTTTCAGTATATCTGTCGGAGCGATGCAGCCAAGCAATGGGCGTTTGCTCGCCTTGTGCCTTCAAAATATCTTCTGCCTGCCTAGAAAGGGGAGCAAGTGGGTCGTCAAATAATTCGCAACCAGCAATATAGGGTACGTATTCATCAAGCAAATCAACCATTAATCGTGCAATACGGGTTTTGGCTTGCCCACGCAAACCAAGCAATATAAAATTGTGCATAGAAAGCAAGGCACGCTCCACATCTGGCACTACGGTGTCTTCATAGCCCCATATTCCTTCAAATACTTTTTCTTTGTTTTTAAGTTTATGTATAAGGTTTTCTCTGAGTTCTTGTTTGATAGAGCGGGCTTTATAGCCGTTGGCTTTTAGATCTTTTAAGGTATTGATGGTTTGGATTGATTTTTCAGTATACATGCTTTGAAATCGAGTGAAAAGTAAAGTACAGATTCAACTAGCGAAAGGCTAATTAAGTTCTAAATGCCAGAAATTTAAAGAGTTGGTAAATTCAGCGATTAAAATAGCGAATCAAAAACTTGTAATCGCCACAATTGCAGATATTTATTTGATATTTAGTATATTTGAATAATATGATTTAGATATTATGACACTCACCAAGGAAAAAGCCACAGTTGACGATTATATGAAACTTCCCGAGGGAGGCAAGTATCAATTGATAGATGGCGAAATAATAGAAATGGCAAGTCCAATATTTACTCACCAGCAACTTCTAGCTTTAATATTTTGGAAATTATTTACTGTAAATCAATCAAATAAACTTGGAGAGCTAATAACCGCCCCATTTGTTGTACATTTTGATGAAGAGAATATATTTCAGCCAGATATTTTATTTGTCTCCAAAGAAAGGTTTTCAATTATTGACAAATGGATAAATGGAGCACCCGATGTAGCCATTGAAATTCTTTCACCTGCTACAGCTTATAACGATAGCCACAAGAAATTTCACATTTATGAAAAATATGGGGTAAAAGAATATTTTTAGTAAACCCAGAAGTTATGGAAGTAATATGCTACACACCTGATAGCAAAGGCAAATACAATGAACATTACAGAGAATATAATTTGCTAAAATCAGTGGTAATGGATTGCGAAATCAGATTAAAGGACGAGTAATCAATATCAACCGTAAAGAACAATCGTAATTATACCTGTTATTTGAAACTCACTTTTATAGGTTCGGGAAATGTAGCTTGGCATTTGGCTCAAGCATTTGAAAAAACAAGCCACCATTCGGTGGCCGAAGTTTACAGCCGAAGCCTTACCAACGCCAAAAAGCTCACTGCAAAGCTCTATAATGCCACCGCTACAAATTCGCTCGATTTCACCCAAAGTAAAGCAGAAGTATTTTTTATTGCCGTAACAGACGATGCCTTAGCACATATAGCTGCTGAAATACGATTTCCAAAAGATGTAATTGTGCTTCATACCTCTGGCGCACAATCAGTTGAGGTGCTTGATAGTATTAAAAATGTAAAAACAGGAGTTTTTTACCCTTTACAAACATTTACCAAAGCCAAGCCAGTAAACTTCCAAACTATACCTATTTGCATAGAAGTAAAAGACAAGTTGCAGGAAAAATTAATAGAAAAGCTGGCATTTACAATATGTGAAAATGTGGCTTTTGTAAACTCATACGATAGAAAAGTATTGCACTTAGCGGCCGTTTTCGCTTGCAATTTTACCAATCATCTGTTCGCAATTGCCAATAAAATACTTAAAAAGGAAAATTTAGATTTCAAGATTTTACAACCTTTGATAGAAGAAACTGTGAAAAAAGCATTTTCTAATACCCCTGAGAAATCGCAAACAGGGCCGGCCGCTAGGCACGATAATAAAACTATTCAAGTGCACTTGCAACTACTTGAAAACGACACATTAATTCAATCTATCTACAGAAACATTAGCGATAGCATACAAAATGGGCATTATGTTTCAATGAAGTAAGATGGTTTTATGGCTCAAATTTCACAATAAACTATTAAGATGAGATTAGCATATTATTAAACTTTAATATAATTATTGTGCCAACATAAAAAGTCTGTCTGTATGCCAATTTCACATAAATGCCTAATTTTTTCTACCTTTGCCACCCAAATTTGAATACAGGTTTGAATTTTCACCTATTTGTAGAATTTCAAACCCGCATTTCACAACCTTACAAGCAATGAGACAAAGATTATTAAGCGATGGAGCAAAAGAACTAAGCTACGAGATTCGCGAAATTGTGAAAAAAGCCGACCAACTCAGCAAATTAGGTCTCAAAATTCAATGGGAGAATATTGGCGATCCAATTGCCAAAAATGCCAAATTACCCAAGTGGATGAAGGAAATTATTTCCGACACCGTGCATCAAGACGATTCCTACAGTTACTGTTCCTCAAAAGGTGTGCTGGAAACCCGAGAATTTTTGGCAGACCTTAGCAATAAACGTGGTGGAGCTCAAATTACAGCCGATGACATTCTATTTTTCAATGGCACTGGCGATGCCATTGGCAAAGTATATCAATTTTTAAGAGATACATCGCGAATTATTGGGCCATCTCCTGCCTATTCTACCCATTCTTCGGCCGAAGCTGCCCACGCCCATGCCCAACCTATTACTTACAAACTCGACCCCAACAACCATTGGTATCCCGATATGGAAGATTTGTATTTGAAAATCAAATACAATCCCAATATTGTGGGTATTTTGATTATAAACCCCGACAATCCTACGGGAATGGTTTATCCATTGGAAGTATTGAAACGCTTTGTAGAGATAGCCAAGGAATTCAACCTTTTTATTATCAGTGATGAAATTTATATCAACATCACTTACAATGGCATACGGTCGTACGCCTTGGCGGAAGTGATAGAAGAAGTGCCAGGCATTGCGATGAAAGGTATTTCTAAAGAATTTCCTTGGCCTGGTTCGCGTTGTGGCTGGATGGAGTATTACAATAAAGACAAAGACAGCGAATTTGCCCGGCTTTGCTCGGCCATCGACAATGCCAAAATGATAGAAGTGAGTGCTACTAAATTGCCTCAATTGGTAATTCCAAAAATAATGAGAGACGAACGCTATATGCCTTATCGCTTGGCACTAAACGAAACCATTGGTAGAAGAAGCTCTATTGTTTCTGAAATATTGGGTACTATTCCTGAGCTTACTTTTAACCCAACTTTTGGGGCATTTTACAATACTATTATCTTCAGATATGATGTGTTAAAACCTAATCAGACACTCGCCATTGCCGATGCAAAAATCAAGAACCTAGTAGAAGGCTGGGTAAATGAAAAAGATGTGTTGATGGATAAGCGATTTGTATATTATTTACTAGGGGCTACAGGCATTTGTGTGGTACCTATTTCATCTTTTTCGTCTGATTTGAAAGGCTTTAGGGTTACTTTGCTCGAAGAAAATGAAGACGAATTGAGGAGAATATTCACTAATATTAAAGAGGCGATTATAAAATATTTGAGTTCTTAATTGGTGTTGAAAACACTATTAAATTGAAGGTTTTTATATTTTTCTGAAATTCTTTATTCTCAATGCGGCTTTATTTCTTAATGGTATCTATTTGATTACAAATAAGTTAGAGTTCAATTTCGTTGAATCAAAGCCATATAAAAGCCATCAAAGCCTTCTGACGGAAATATTTGATGCTCTTTTAGCAAACTGTATTCCCCTTTTTTACTTTCAATAAATTTTTCTACTTGTAGATTGTTTTCAGAACGAAGCAAACTGCAAGTGGCATACACCATCAAGCCTTCTTTTTTAAGCATAGATGAATAATTGCAAATTATTTCCTCTTGCTTTATTTTTACTTCTTCAACTGCTCGCAGTGTGAGCTTCCATTTGGCATCAGGGTTGCGTTTCAGCACTCCCAATCCCGAACATGGCACATCAAGTAGCAATCTGTCGGCCGATGCTTCTAATCGCTTTATGGCTTTGGTAGTATCAATTACCTTGGTTTCTATAATTGAAATCCCTGCCCGTTTGGCTCTTTTTTGCAATTCTTTCAATTTCCATTCCTCTACATCCATCGAAATTAAGCGGCCTTTGTTTTGCATCAATGCCGCTAAGTGCAAGCTTTTTCCACCAGCTCCTGCACAAGCATCTATCACTCTCATGCCTGGTTCTAATTGTAAAAATGGAGCAATGAGTTGCGAACCGGCATCTTGTACTTCAAATAATCCGGCTTGAAATTCTGGCAAAGAAAAAATATTTTGTCTTTTTTGTAAAATAAGGGCATCGGGAAATTCACTTCTCAGCTCGCATTCTATTCTTTTGGCATCCAATATTTTATTCAATTTTTTAGCATCTGTTTTCAATGTATTGGCTCTCAACACTACTGAAGCTGTTTCATTTAGAGCTTCTAATTCTGTTTCCCATTTTGTACCTAATTCTATTGCACCCAATTCATCGAGCCAATCGGGTATTGACTCTCTTATTTTTCTAGTTTCAAGGCCTACTTTATAATTATACTTCAAATCACTGGCATTGAGCAGTTTAAACTCATCCCAACTTGGCAATTCGATTCCATCTGAAAGCAGCCAAGTGCCAAACAGACTCCAATAATCATTGCTTTGCACTTTGGCTGTAAATTCCAAAAGCCGATGCCAACGCACAATTTCATAAACTGATTCGGCAATAAATTTCCTATCACGACTTCCCCATTTTGGGTTCGATTTCAGTACTTTTTCGATTACTTTATCTGCATATCTGCCATTTTCAAATATTTCCTTCAAGCTCAAAATAATGGCTTCGCAGATGTTACGGTGAAGTCCTGGCCCCTTAAACTCCCGCTTTGGCGGGGCAAGCTCGGAGGGGAAAATTTTAGAAGCAATATTTGAGTGATGGGACATATAAAGAGTTGATAAGAATAGGATAGTAAATACTTGTTGCGTTTACAAATGCAAAGACACCGTCAAATGGCTACTATTTTACCAATGCCTCAAAATTAGTTCTCTTCATTTGATATATTATAAACAGATGGTAACTTTACATAACGGAATTTTATTAGTTGCAACTATTTACCATACTAATTATGAATCTACAAGAAATAAAAGGGGGGAAACGGGAAAGTTGCTGGAATATTTATCCCGATTAAAGATTGGGATATTTGGAAAAACAGTACCAGATACCTGAAAATTTTGAAGAGACCGAACCAACAAAACAAGAAATTTTAGATGGAATCAGGCAAGGTGTATTAGAAATGAAACTTGTAAAAGCTGGTAATTAAAAGGCAGACCTTTAAATGAGTTGCTTGATGAGTTATAAAGTTATTACCATACCCAATTTTGATAAAGAATTTAAAAGACTTGCCAAAAAGTATTATTCCATCAAATCAGAAATTATTCAATTAGGAGAAAGCCTAAAAAAAAATCCAGCATTGGGCGATAGAGTAATTGAAAATTGTTACAAAATGTGATTGGCCATTTCGAGCAAAAATAAAGGAAAAAGCGGTGGGGCTATAGTTATAACTTATATTTATGTGGATCAGGAAACGGTATTTCTACTCTCTAATTAGGATAAAAGCGAGCAAGAAAATATTTAGGACAGTGAAATAAAAACACTTAGAAAAGGTTTAGGTTTTGGCGACTGATTTTGCAGAAAGGCTTTGTACTTACTTGTTCTCCATTTATGTAGTGTTAGGTGATGAGTTTCTCAACATCCACATTCCTAGAAAAGTAATTAGCCCATTTATCAGCAATATTTCAAAGCCAATTTTATAGCCACCCAACCAACTCTGTGAATTTTGATTGAGAATATAGCAAATAACGGGCGAGGCAAAGCAAACAATAGGCACAAACCTGTCTTTCACCTGCATTTTGGTAAATAAGCCAAAGAAGAATAGCCCCAAAAGTGGGCCGTAAGTGTAGCCAGCAGCTTTGAATACAGATGAAACTACGGCTTGGTCGTTAGAATATTTGAATATAATAATCACCAACAACAGCAAAAGTGAAAACCCGAGGTGTACATAAAATTTAAGTTCGCGTCTGTTTTTCTCGTTGGTTCGCTTGTCAAAGTTTAAAAAATCAATACAAAATGCGGTAGTAAGCGATGCTAACGCAGAATCGGCACTTGCATAAGTGGAAGCAATAATGCCCAATAAAAATAAGATGGCGGCAGGTGTGCCAAAGAAATTGAAAGCGAGGTAAGGAAATAATTCATCGGTTTTTGCAGGTGGAATGATACCTTTTTGCTGTACAAATAGGTAAAGTAAAGCCCCAAGTGTGAGAAACAGAAAATTGACAAAAACTAGAATCACCGTGAAAGTGAACATGTTTTTCTGTGCTTCCCCAATATTCTTGCAAGTGAGATTTTTCTGCATTAAGTCTTGATCTAGCCCAGTCATTACGATGGCTATAAATGCTCCGGAAATAAATTGTTTGATGAAAAATTTATTGTCGTTTACATTCCAAAAGAATATTTTCGAGTAGCTGCTTTCGCCAACATTGGTAATTAAATCGCCCACCGACCAGCCCAATTGGTTTTTGATGGTAATTACAGTCAGTATTAGTGAGCCTATTAGAAATATAGTTTGGAATGAATCTGTCCACACTATGGTTTTGATACCACCTTTGAAAGTATATATCCAAATTAACCCAACTGTGATAAAAACAGTAAGTTCAAATGGTACACCCATTTGTTTGAAAATCATGAGTTGCAACACATCGGCTGCGAGAAAAAGCCTAAAAGAGGCTCCAATAGTTCGGGAAAGCAAGAAGAAAAACGACCCAGTTTTGTAGGTATAGGTACCGAATCTTTTTTCTAGATAGGTATAAATGGAAACCAGATTGAGCTTGTAATAAATTGGCATTAGCACCAAAGCTATAAAAGTATAGCCAACCAAATAGCCCATTACCAACTGAAAATATGCAAAGCAGTTTCCGCCCACTTCGCCTGGCACTGATATAAACGTAACACCCGAAAGCGAAGTGCCTATCATACCGAAAGCTACCAAATACCATTTTGAAGAGCGATTTCCTGTAAAAAATGACTGAGTATCAGCATTTTTCGAAGTTAGAAATGATATTAACACCAAGGCTGCGAAATAGACAGCAATTATTGATAGAATTAATATTGGGGTCATATATAAATAGTATATTGGTCGTGAATTATTATAATGTTGTAGATATGAAAATAAAAATACTTGTTTCCATGATATTGTATGCAAATACCACCCTTCTATTGAACGCGCAAAATAAATCTTGCTCAATTTTGTTTCTCGGGGATTCCTATACTATTGGCGAGAGCGTAAAGCCCACTGAAAATTACCCAAGTCAATTAATTACCGAGCTCAAAAAAGCAGGAATAAATGTATCCAATTATAAGACAGTAGCCAAAACAGGTTGGACAACTGGCGAACTAATGGAAGCTTTGCTGGCCGATGAAGACTATGCAAAATACGATTTCGTGTTTTTATGTATTGGCGTAAATAACCAATTTCGTGGGCTCGATATTAATACTTTTAAAAAAGAACTCAGTACGCTTATCAATTACAGCATCATTTTTTCAGGCAATAAATCAGGCAATGTAATCTTAGTTTCTATACCCGATTATGGCTTTACACCATTTGGGGATGCTAAAAAAGAGCAGATTTCTACGGAAATAGACACATACAACTTGGCTAAAAAAGAACTTGCCATGCATTCAAACTGTGAATTTGTAGATATTACTCCGATAAGTAGAAATATCGACAAAGTATTAGTTGCGAGCGATGGATTGCACCCTTCAGCATTGCAATACAGCCTATGGGTAAAGGAAATATTGCCTTTGGCTATGAAGAAATTGGCATCAAATAAATATTAAGCATTTACCTCTTTTCTATGCCCTAAAGTGATAATTTCTATCACCAATTCTTGATCGAATATCTCGTATATAATGCGATAGTTACCTACTCTAATTGAATATCCTTGTCTATCAACTAGTTTTCGGCAGCCCTGCGGGCGAGGGTTTATTTCTAATCTACTGCAATTGCCACCCTAAAAATGTACAGAAACGATGGTAAAGATGCTAGTTACTCACGTAGTAAATCCTGAAATGCTACAGGATTTTAAACCTTAATTATGTGGATAAGATACACTTTTGGATGGTGGCTCTTATCCACAATAAATTTTTTATCTATTTTTTAGCTTTCACCTTCAATAATTCTACATCGAAAAGCAATACAGAGCTAGCTGGTATTTTATCGCCCATAGCCATTGGACCGTAGCCTAATTGAGAGGGAATAAGAATGGTGGCTTTCGAACCTTCATTCAATAAAGAAATGCCTTCATCCCAGCCTGGTATTACTTGGCCTTCACCAATTGCAAACTCCAACGGATCTTTGCCAACAGATGAATCAAATTCCGCACCAGACAATAATTTGCCAACATAATTTACTTGCACCATGCTTCCAGGCGTTGGTTTTACTCCTTTTCCTGCTTTAGTAATTACATAATACACACCCGATTCAGTTTTTTGAGCAGCTAAGCCTTTAGCAGCTAAATAGTCGGTAATCAATTTTTCGTCAATCCCTTTTTGATTTGCCATTTGGCTTTCCATTTTCTTTCTGCGTTCTTCCATCATACTGGCTTGGTCTTTCTCGAAAGCTTCTTTGTTTTGCACTTTCAATACCTTCATAATAAAAGTGATTTTGCTGGCCGAGTCGATAAAATCAGGGCGAGGAGCCATAAATGTCTTTTTGAAAAGTGAATCAGCACTCATTTTGAATGTAACCGAATCGCCCTCAGAAAGCATTTGCAATCCTTCTTCTAAACCACCTTTGAAACTTGGCGACTGCACAATTACTTGTATAGGAGTACCATCTTTCCAAGTATTTCTCAGTACAGAATCTTTATCTGTTTTGTAGATGAAATTTAAAGTCAGAAAATCACCAACTTTGGCTTTTTCGCCTTCTTTATCTTCATAGAAAAAGTATTGAAGCCCGTTTTCGTTGGTTTTGTAATTAGGCTCTTTGCCGCAAGAAGACAATAATGCTACAGCTGTAATGGCTGCAAACGTGTATTTTGATAATTTTAGCATGGAATAAGTACTGTTGGGGTTGTGAATTCGCTGTTTAATTTAGTTTGATAAAGGGGCAAAAGATTTAGAAACTTTTCTAAGGTATCGTGCAAAGATAAGGATGATTTTCCACCTGCAGCATTTTTATGACCACCACCTTCAAAATGTTTTCCGGCAAATTCATTTACCGAAAATTCACCCGAAGAGCGAAAAGAAAGCTTTACCATGTCTTCTCTTTCAATAATAATAGCAGCCATACAGATGCCCTCAATTGAAAGTGCATAGTTTACAAGACCCTCTGTGTCACCTGTTTGCGAGTGAAAATTGCCAAGTTCGTCTTTCGACAACACAATATAGGCCGTATGATAGCTATTGAGTACTATCAATCTTTTATTTAGCGTATAGCCCAAAAATCTGAGTCTTTCTTCGGTATTATTGTCGTAAACTAGCCTGTGAATCTTAGAATTATTAATGCCAACATCTATTAGGTCGGCAATAATCAAGTGTACTTTTTTAGAAGTAGAAGGAAACCGGAATGAGCCAGTATCTGTCATTATTCCCGCATAAATACACTCGCCAATATTAACATCAATCTTAGACCTGTCGCCCATGCTTACTATAAGGTCGTAAATAAGCTCGCAAGTGGCGGCAGCTTTCGAATCCCAAAGGGTAAACTCAGCTTTTATGCTAGGATTTAGGTGATGGTCTATCAATACTTTTCTCGCACCCGATTTACTCACCATTTCGCCCATGGCATTGATGCGATCGTAAGCTGAAAAATCAAGGCAAAATATCAAATCGGCATTTACTATTTGCTCGGCAGTTTTGAGTTTAGTGCTTTCACTTTCTTCATAGTTTACAACGCAATTGTTGCCAGGCATCCAAAATATAAATTTGGGATAATCTGACGGAGCAATTACCGTAATATCTTGCTGGTAGTTTTTGAGATAATTAAAAAGTGCCAATGACGAACCCAAAGCATCAGCATCTGGCTTATGGTGGGTTGTAATGATAATTTTAAGCGGTATACCTTGTATTAAGGCTTTAAGCTGGGACAGATTTTGCATTGTACAAATGCCTTCCTGAAAGGTTCGCAAATGTGTGAAAATATAGTGATAACGGGAAATATTTTTATCAAGGCTGTGATAAACAGATAGATAAGAGCTGTATTTATATAATTATACTAAGATGAAATTGAATTATATTATTTCCACTTTAATTAAAAGTATTGAAAAACAGAATTAGGAACCAAATGTTCTATTTTAATTTAACTGATGCAATACATTTAATTTTCTCTCCCTAACCTCACTTTAGTATAAATGGAAATTTCAATGGATAGTTTTTTTGATTTTTTCGAATAAAATCATTTGTTTATCTTGCAAGGCAGATTGCTTCGTGCTTACAATTCATTTCCGTGGCTGTCTGCTTGTCTTTATCAAAAATGAAATCTATTTTATTTTATTTATTTTTTATATTTATCCTTTTCTCCTC
>CAZMFZ010000100.1:0-6691 GCA_964565665.1 uncultured Bifidobacteriaceae bacterium
GTGTATATATTTCTATTTAGTTAGTGCTTATATTTAAGAATATATATTTTAAATCTACTTATTTCATTCCTTATACCCAAATTTCATTTTACTCTCCAATATCCAACTTCACAGGAGGATTTTTGCTTTCTGCCAATCCGTAATCTGCCATTTTGCGGGCTACTTCCGATTGTTTGCTATCGAACATATAGCCTGCCTTCAGGGTGGTATATTCAGTTCGTAAATCTTCTACTTCAAATTTTAGCTTGTCAATTTTACGGATAGTCTTTTCGGTATAATGGGCATTTGCGATGTATAAAATTATCAGCACTGTTACCCAAAATATTTGAGGCAAATATTTGGTAGGCACGCCTTCATCAAACATTCCTTCAATGCGAAATGTCTTGTTGATGGTAGAAAACAAGCCTCTTTTTTCATCTTGGTTGTTTTCTTCTACTTGGGATTCTTCTGATTTTCTAAATGTATTTGCCATTTTATAAAGCATAAATCAGTTTCCTAGTAATCGGATCACAGGAATTTGAAAATATTGGCTCAATTTTTTTATCATTTCCAAAATTAAACTTTGTTTGCCACTTAGCACCTTGGAAACTGCATACTTACTGCCCATTGTATTTATAAGATCTTTTTGCTTTATGCCTTTTTGATGCATCTTGTATTTCAGATATTCAACGGGATTAGAAGCAAACATTGGGCTATAAATTTCTTCATATATTTCAACCAAGTAAACAAGCATATCCAAATCTTTATACTCTTCAGAATTTTCAGAAGGATTTTTTGACATCAATTGCTGAATTCTTAGAAGTGCATTTTTATAATGTTCTTCACTTTGCAGGCTATTCATATTTCAAATTTTTAATATCTACTTTATTATAATCATTATGTGAACCAACCCTAATGATAAAAACAAATTTCAATCTATATTCTAGATCACATACCAATCTGTATTTATTTCCTCCCATATCAAATACTAAACGTTTTGCATTTATAATATCAGCTGAACGAAATGTGTTTTTAACCTCATTCGGGTTATGCCATTCCATTTCTTGGGTTTTTTCAAACCAATCCAGCAAAGGAAATTCTGAAGTTGGATTGATTTTCCAAAAAACTCTTAAGGTACTTTTAGCAATAATTCGCACTAAACAAATATAATATTTAGGTGCTATAATGGCAACTTTTTGCTTGTTTCAAAATTTCAAATCTTTTCAGCCACCCTCAGCTTTGCACTTCTAGCTCTTGAATTGAATTGAAGTTCTTCTTCATCTGGCTCAATTGGTTTTCTGGTAATACTTTCAAATGGTTTTTTTACATTGCCAAACACATCTTTTTTCGCTTCGCCTTCTAGCAAACCTTGTTTGATGTAGTTTTTAACTAATCTATCTTCCAAAGAATGAAAAGTGATAATGGCTAATCTCCCACCTGGCTTTATTACTTCGGCCGTTTGCAATAGCATTTCTTTTAAGGCTTCAATTTCTTCATTGGTCTCAATTCGCAAAGCCTGAAAAACCTGCGAGAAATACTTATAGTCTTGATTTTTTTTTGCTAAAGGGAAGCATATTTTCGTCAAATCGCCTGTAGATTCAATCGTTTTATTTACTCTTTCTCTCACAATCGCATTTGCTAATTTCCATGCATTTTGAATTTCGCCAAATTCTATGAATATTTTTGATAGCTGCTTTTCATCGTAAGTGTTTACAATCTTTTTGGCCGATTTTTCTACGCTTTGGTTCATCCGCATATCTAATTCGGCATCAAATCTGTACGAGAAACCACGGTCTGCTTCGTCAAACTGATGAGATGAAACACCCAAATCTGCCAGAATACCATCCACTTCAATTACGCCATGCAAACGAAGATATTTTTTGAAATAGCAAAAATTGGCTTCAACCAAAGTCGTTTTTTTTGCAAAGTTTTCATCATCCCTAATTAATAATTCATAGTTCTTTAGGGCATCTTTGTCTTGATCGAAGCAATATAATTTTCCCTTATCTAATCGCTCTACAATGGCTTTAGAATGCCCGCCTCCTCCAAAAGTAAGGTCTATATAAATGCCATTTGGATTAATATTTAATCCTTCAAGGCATTGATTGAGCATAATGGGAACATGATAAGGCATATTGGGGTTCTAAAAATTAAAACTAAAAAAATATAGGCTTTATAAAATGCACAGCATCAAACTATATTGATATTACGCTACAAATTGAAAGCCGTATTTATGGCTTTAATGGCATTTTTTAGTCGCTCTTCATTGCTACCATTGATGGTGTTATAAGATAATTGGCGAACGTCCAGCTCATTTTTAAACAATTGAAAAAGCCCATTTCTATCGTTTGGTCTGTCTCTCAATGTGTCGGGCTGCCACTCTATATCAATATCAGTAAGCAAATAAAAATCGTAATGCCGCTCTTCCAATATTTTTGTGAGCCACGCATACTCGGCTTTGTAGTAATAATTTACATACACTTTGGTTTGCAGAGGATTGGTGTCAAAAAATAGCATTTGGTTTGCCGATTTCGTTTGTAAATCTTCCATTGCCATTTGGCCAAGCACTATGGGCAGTATGTCTTCCTGCAAACAGATTTCCTCACTTCCTTTGCTATAAAAATCGTAGTATTTTTTCTTCAATTCTAAGTAAGTGCGGGCATATTCGGCCACCCAATTTGTATTAAAATGGTGGGCAAGCCGCTCGGCAAGCCAAGTTTTGCCCGTGCACTCAGGTCCGAACAATGTAATTTTGATAATTTTGCTCATTTCAAGTGGCGGTTTTAATTCTATTTAGCATTCTCTTCCATTCCACTAAGCCATAACCTGCTAAAGCTATAAATAGAAAATAAAGAATAGAGGTTAACATTAGCCCTTTGTAAAAATATACACCTACGTAAATAACATCTGCTACTATCCAATACAACCAGTTTTCAATCTTTTTTCGTGCCAATAAAAATTGAGCCACAATGCTGATGGCCGTAGTGAGCGAATCGAAAAATGCCAAATCAGAATCTGTATACTTGGTGAGAATAAAATATAATATTGCAGTTAGAACAATAGTAGATGCAAAAGCCGCAATATTCACTAGCCACGAACTCCAACTTGGTCTAATTGGCTGATTGTCAGCAGATTTACTAAGCCATTCATACAATCCGTAAGTGCATAATACAAAGAAAAACACTTGCAAGCCCATGTCGGCATATAGCTTCGATTGGTAAAATATATAGCCATAAACCGCTACACTTACCATTGCCACAGGCCAGCCCCACACATTTTGTTTTGTATTGAAATACACACAAATCAGGCTTGTAATAAACCCAAACAGCTCTAACCTGTTCATTTAGTTTTTTAATGAATACCAAAAATACTATAGATATGGCAAAATAGAAATTGAAAACCTAAAACAAGAAAAACCAATCAATCGAATTTGGAAAATAATTTTTTCTAAACGGGAAATACTATCACTAAAATTCATTGCCCGCCAAAATATTAAATCAAATTGCATTGCAACCGAATTTAATTGCAAAATTTACGTTGCTTTAAATTATGATTACCTCAGCCACTACCCTTTTCCAAAATCTCAACCAATACAAAAGGAAATTCTACCTCAATCGTTTGTTGAAGGGAAGCATTTTCTTTCTGGCTTTGCTGTTGGCAGCCTATTTGCTCTTCAACACGCTTGAGTATTATGGCAATTTCAATACTTATTTCAGAGGTGTATTTTTCTTTGGTTTCGTAGGCCTAGCTTTGATTTTCGGCTGGTTGTGGCTTGGCGAACCGTTGTATAGAATTTTTAACCTGAACAAACAAATTACTGATGAAGAGGCAGCAAAGCAAATAGGCAACCTCATTCCCGAAGTAAAAGATAAATTGCTCAATACCCTGCAATTATCTAAACTGAGTGAGACAGATAACGAACTGGTTTTGGCAGGAATTGCCCAGAAATCAAATCAATTGTCGGTTTTCAATTTCGCTGATGTTATTAAGCTTGATGAAAACAAAAGATATCTTCCTTATGCAATTATTCCAGTGTTGGCGATTCTGGCTTTACTCATTTTTATTCCCCGATTTTTGAGTGAAACCACCAACAGAATAGTGCGTTACCATCAGGAATTTATTCCCGAAGCTCCTTTTAAATTTGTGCTTGAAAATGAAAATCTGGAAGTATTTAAAAATGAAGATGTAGAAATAAAATTGAAATTGGAAGGAAGTTCGCTACCCGAAGCTGGCTATATTTTATTCAATGAATTAAAAAATAAAATGGAGCAAATCGATGAAACACATTATCGTTTCTTCTTTAGAAAAGTGGATAAACCCATCAATTTTGCTTTCGAAGCTTCCGGATTTCAATCACAAAATTTTCAGATTGATTTAAAAACCCGCCCTATTCTTAATTTTTTTGACGTAAAACTCAACTTCCCTAATTATCTAAATAAAAAGGCTGAAAGACTGAGCAACACTGGCAATCTGCTTATTCCTGAAGGCACCACCGTCAATTGGATTTTCGACACTGACGATTGCGATAAATTAATTCTAACAACTTTAGACAAATCTTTGCCAATCGAGGCCAAAAGTTTTATGGGAACGGGCTTTGAAATCAAAAAACAACTCTTCAAATCAACAGCGTATTCTATTAATCTTTTTAATAATTTCGGGGAAAGCAAGGAGAAGATGGAATATTCTATTACGGTAATTCCTGATGAATACCCCAAAATAGCGGTTGACCAATTTAAAGATACTACACTTTTTAATTATTTGGTTTTGGGTGGCAATTTATCTGACGATTATGGGCTCTCAGCACTCAAATTATTCTACAGAAAAAACAAATTACCCAGCTACAATTTTTCATCTGATTTTGTAGACCAACCTGAAAAACAGGCATTTAAGCCTATTACAATTGCCATCAATCCCAATCAAAACAGCCAGAGTTTTTATTTCAGATGGGATATTGATTCCCTACATCTTTTACCTAGCGAAACACTGGAATATTTTCTTTCAGTTTGGGATAATGATGGCGTAAATGGTAGAAAAAAGACACAAACTAGTTCATTTGAACTAAAACTCCCTACAAAAAAAGAGATTGAAGAATCTATTCAGGAAAGCAGCACTTCGGCTGAAAAACAAATAAACACTACTTTAGACAAAGCCGAATCGCTCAAAAAGGAAGTAAAAAAGCTTGAACAAAGGTTAAAGGGAAAAAAAGTATTTGATTGGCAAGATAAAAAAGCGGTAGAAGAATTGCTCAAAAACCAAGAATCGCTGCAAAAAGAAGTGGAACAATTGCAAGAAAAGCACAAAGAATTGGCCGATAAAAAAGACCGTTTTGATAAAACTAACGAACGCTTGGCTGAAAAAACCAAACTCTTGCAGCAACTAATGAATGAAATGCTAGATGAAGAAACAAAGAAACTCTATCAGGAACTTGCTAAGCTTTTGCAAGAAAAGAACAAGGAAAATGAAATACGTGAAATAGTAGATAAGCTCAAAAACAAGGATCAAAACATTGAAAAAGAGCTGGATAGGGCTTTGGAAATGTTCAAACAATTGAAATTTGAGACCAAACTTGAAGATGTGCAGCAAAAGCTGGAAGAATTGGCCAAGAAACAAGACCAGCTAGCAGGAAAAACAGAAGAGAAATCGCCAGAACAAGAGAAACTAAAAGAGGAGCAAAAAAAGCTGAATGAAGAATTTGGAGAAACAAAAAAAGATTTGGAAGAACTAAAGCAAATGAATGAAGAACTGGAAAATAAAAGTGAACTAGAGGATACCGAACAAAAAGAAGAGGAAATAAGCAAAGAACAAGAAAAAAGTAGCGAGCAATTAGACAAAAAAGACAATAAAAAAGCAGCCAAATCGCAGAAAAATGCAGCCGAGAAAATGCAACAAATGGCTCAAAAGATGAAGGAAATGCAGCAAAGCATGGAAAGCCAACAAACGGAAGAAAATGCCCAAGACCTGCGTGCCATCTTGGAAAACCTTATTAAACTTTCATACGATCAAGAAGATGTGATGAAGGAGTTTAAAAAAGTCGTTCAAAGCGACCCACGGTTTGTGCAGCTTTCGCAAAGACAATTGAAACTCAAAGATGATAGCAAAATTATTGAAGACAGCCTCAATGCTTTGGCAAAACGGGTTTTCCAAATTCAATCATTCATCACCAAAGAACTCGACCAGATGAACCAACGAATGGATGAAAGCACCGTAGCTATCAAAGCCCGTAGAGCCGATATGGCTGCAGGAAAGCAACAAATGGCCATGACATCTATGAATAATTTGGCTCTATTACTTAGCGATGTGCTCAAACAAATGCAAGACCAAATGCAGGAGCAAAAACAAGGCGGAAAAAGCGGCAATAAACCAAAAAAGGGAAAGGGTAAAGGAAAAGGTGATGGCCCAAGCATGAGCCAATTGCAGAAAAATCTAAATAAGAAAATTGAAGAATTGAAGAAAAGCGGCATGCAAGGCAGGCAACTTTCTGAGGAATTGTCAAAATTGGCTCGCCAGCAAGAGCAAATACGCAAAGCCATGAATCAAGAAGGTGGCTCAGAAGGCGGTAACGGTGCAGGGGGAAAAGAAGGCAAGGAAGGAAAAGACGAAAAAGAAGGAAGTGGAGAAGGTAAAAACGGCAAAGAGCAAGGCAAAGCACAAATGGAGCAGTTGAAACGCGAAATGGAACAAACTGAAAACGATTTAGTAAACAAACAGCTAA
>CAZMFZ010000100.1:6701-14457 GCA_964565665.1 uncultured Bifidobacteriaceae bacterium
AACTCAGGAAATGCTAAACCGCCAACAAAATATATTAAATAGGCTTCTAGAACATGAAAAAGCACAACGTGAGCGTGAGCAAGACCCCAAACGGGAATCGCAAGTCGCCAAAGAAAAGCCAAGACGGATACCTGCTTCCTTCGACCAATATTTGAAAGACAAGGAGAAGCAAGTAGAATTGTTGCGTACCATTCCGCCATCGCTCAACCCTTATTATAAAAGAGAAACCAACGAATACTTCGAAAAAATAAACCAATAGATTGAAAATACGTATCAGCCATATATTTATATAATGTTGCAATCACCTAACACCTTTTTAACACCTAATTTAATGGAAACCTTAAAAATACAGTTTCCCTCCGTGATGGAGAACATAAGGCTTGTAGAAAGCTTCATCGACAATGCGAAAGAAAAATTTCATATCTCAGACGATGTTTATGGCAATATTATGGTTGCCGTTACTGAATCAGTAAATAACGCCATCACGCACGGCAACAAAAGCGATATAAATAAGAATGTGTCGCTTTCACTTTTACTCGACCAAGCACTTTTGAAATGTATTGTGGAAGATGAAGGCACAGGCTTCGATTATGAAAATCTGCCAGACCCTACCTCTCCGGAAAACCTTAACAAAATTGGAGGAAGGGGTGTATTCCTTATCAGAAACCTATCTGATGGCGTAGCTTTTTTTGATGAAGGGCGAAAAATTGAAATGAAATTCAATTTGCAATAAATAAATATTTCTTAGCCCGACTTTTTTGATTTAAGGAATTACATGTTTCTCAAATCTAGCATTTGTTATACTTTGGGGTTTATAGTATTTAAAATATTCTTTAACTTTAAATAAATTTCAATTCAAATGGAAAATTTAATAATAGAGGATGATGAAAATCAAATTATCTTAAAGCTCAATAAAAATCAGTTCGACCCTAATTATTTGATAACGCTAATAAAAAGGCTAAGATTAGAAGAACTTGCTCAGAAATCTGATTTCAATGGTGATTTACTAGCTGTTGCAACACAAATTAATACAGAATGGTGGAATGAAAATGGCAAAGATTTTTTAGAAGGAAGGTAATGACTAGTACATCTGTAATAGTAGATACAAATCTGATTTTCTCTGCATTAATACCAACTTTTTCCAATATCAGGGAAATCCTGCTTGATCCATCCACTACTTTTTATGTTCCTAATTATCTTATCATTGAAATTTATAAGCATAAAGAAAAACTAATAAAAAATTCCAAACTTGATGAAACTGAGTTTCAATTATACTTTAACGGTATAATAGAACATATTTCATTTGTGCCTATTGAATTAATTAGTATTGAAAATAGAAGAAAGGCATTTGATTTGTGCAAGGATGTTGATATTAACGATACTCCTTTTATTGCCTTAGCTCTTGAGTTGAATCTTCCTTTTTGGACTGGAGATAAAAAACTAAAAGATGGATTGAGAAATAAGGGTTTCGTAAACTTCTTTAGAGAATGAATTTATAATATCGATAAATAGATTGAAAATTCGGAAACCCAAGATAAATTTTTTTTCAGAAGAAATAGATTTCAACTTCAAACGAAAGCAAAAACACAAAGATTGGCTTATTTCAGTTGCCAATAGTGAAGGTTTTTCTATTTCAGCCTTGAATTATATTTTCTCAAATGATGATTATTTGTTGAAAATAAATCAAGATTTTTTGCAGCACGATACCTACACAGATATTATTACTTTCGATAATTCTTCTCAAAAGGGCAAAATAGATGGCGAGATCTATATTTCTGTAGACAGAATAAAAGAAAATGCCCAAATACAGCAAATTGGTTTTGATTCAGAGCTTCACCGCGTGATGGCGCATGGATTGCTGCATTTGTGTGGATATAAAGACAAATCAGAGGCTGATATCAAAAAAATGAGAGAAAAAGAAGATGAAGCCATTGAAAAATTTGTAAATGCGTAATTTGCGAAATATTGGCTTTTTGCCATTCAAATGAATTTATATTCTCAAATCAAAGCACTAATTGCCAAAGAAATACAGCTAGAATGGCGTAATCGCTTCGCCTTAAATGGCATATTACTCTATGTGGCCGGTGCGGTATATGTGTGTTATTTATCTTTCAATGTAAAAAGAGGAGTTGTAAACCCCATTACTTGGAATGCACTTTTTTGGATAATCATCCTTTTCTGTGCCATTAATGCAGTTTCCAAAAGTTTTTCAAGTGAAAGAGAAGGCAGAAATTTATACTACTACACTTTGGCATCTCCCCAAGCCATTATTATTTCCAAAACCATTTACAATACTATATTACTTTTGTTTTTGGGTTTGCTTGCCATATCGTTTTACAGTTTGGTAATGGGAAATCCTGTGCAGGATTTTGGGCTATTTATAGGTTGTATATTGCTTTGTTCATTGAGTTTTGCTGCGGTACTTACTTTAATTTCTGCTATTGCTTCTAAAACTCAGTCAAGCGGTACTTTAATGGCAATATTAAGCTTTCCAACGCTTCTGCCTTTGCTTTTGCTTGTCATCAAAATTTCCAAAAACGCCATGGAAGGCTTAGAATTAGCCTCAAGCTACAAAGATTTGACTATGCTAAGTGCCATTACAATTATTATTTTTGCAGCCTCATTTATACTTTATCCATACGTTCATAAATCATAAAAATTAAGTATTGAGTTAAAGTAAAAATATTAATCACTTAAAAGAGCCGCTTTTGGGGCTATTCACAAATTATGAAGGGAATTATTTGGAAATCTATCTGCATCATTTTACTGCTTTATACTGGAATTGGCGGATTCTTAATGGAAGTGCCTCGCTTACCAATTTTAAATGAAACCATTAGAAACCTATATTTTCATGTGCCTATGTGGTTTGGAATGATATTTTTGTTTTTGATGTCATTTGTACATTCAATTCGTTTTTTAAGAACAAACTATTTACAACAAGATGCCAAAGCCATTGAATATGCCAATGTAGGTATGCTTTTCGGAATCTTGGGAAGTGTAACTGGCTCTATTTGGGCTAAATACACTTGGGGAGCTTGGTGGACGAACGACCCCAAACTAAATAGTGCTGCCATAGGAATGTTGATTTATCTGGCCTATTTTGTATTGCGTGGTTCACTCACCGATGAGCAGCAAAAAGCCAGAATATCAGCAGTTTATAATATTTTTGCCTATTTAATATTGATTCCGTTATTATTCGTATTGCCACGATTGACAGATTCATTGCATCCTGGTAATGGAGGAAATCCGGGTTTTAATGCTTACGATTTAAATAACAATATGCGACTGGTATTTTACCCAGCGGTAATTGCTTGGTGTATGCTTGGCTACTGGATTTCCGAGCTCAATATCAGAATACATTTTTTGTCAGATAGATTTTTGAATAAGCTGAACTAACAATGTTAATTCGAAACTGTAGGTTTTCTACTCTTCCAAATCAGTTTCGGCCTTGCCAAACTCTTCAGAATCAAATTCATCATCGCCCGAGTGGCCCAAGGCTGCTTCTTCATCGTCTTCACCGCCTACTATTCCTTCCAGTTTGGCTATATCATCGTCATCGTAGTCGTCAAATTCGTCTTTCAAAGCCCCTGTATTTTTTTTGGCAGCGTATTTGGGCTCGTGATCATCATCTTCCATGTGAATGGGCACATCATTAGAAGGCAAAGTTTCGCCACGGCTTTCTATCAATTCAGGATATTCTACACTGCGTTCCGGTACTTGTTTTTCGTATTTTATGAGAAAACGATATTCTTCAAGGTAATCGTAAACGAGCAAATACTCTTTTTGAATACCAAATAATTCATCAATAAAAGTACTTTTAAGGGTGTTTTTTTTAGGCTCTTCCTCAAAAAGCTCATATACATATTCTGATTTGTCCCAATTTTTTAAGTCGCTGTAAAAGCCAAATGGCTCACTTACTTTGAAGCTGAAATTTTTGAGAATAAATTGGGCAAACTGAAGTAAATTGGTGTCTTTATGAAATTGAATAATGCGGTAAGGCATTCCTTCAATTTTATTTCCTGCGTCAGTGTAAATAACTTTTAACTGATAAATATCTTTATTCATGCTGCAAAAATATACAATTTGAAATTTTGTGAAGGCTAAAAAATATTTTTTTCCTTTCAATTTATTGATACTAAATAGTTTAATATGTAGAGTAAAGCTTAATACTAAAATCATAGGAATGGGTTTTGATAAATTTAAAATTAATTTTAAACTGATATATATATGTGGATTTATTTTGTCAATAGTCCTACATTCGAGTTGAAAGGCATACTAACTAAGGCAAACTAATAATGCGGTGATGCCAATAAAAATATTTGCTGCACATTTCATTTTATGGTTAATTGCTATATTGTTGAAAAATTAAAAGATTTTATGCAGAAATATGAGAAAGAGCGGGTGCAAGATTCTAAAGGTAATAGAAGTTGGAAGCGTTGGGGACCATATATGTCTGAACGCCAGTGGGGTACAGTAAGGGAAGATTACAGTGGAGATGGCAATGCTTGGGGCTACATCGATTACTATCATGCTATGTCGAGGGCCTACCGTTGGGGAGAAGATGGCATTTGTGGCATTTGCGATTACAAACAATTCTTGTGTCTTGCTCCTGCATTTTGGAACGAAAAAGACCCATTTATCAAAGAACGTTTTTTTGGCTTAACTGGTCCACAAGGCAATCATGGCGAAGATGTGAAGGAAGTGTATTATTATTTAGATAGTACACCCACGCATTCTTATATGAAAATGCTATATAAATATCCGCAGCAAACATTCCCTTATGATAAAATTTACGAAGAGAATGCAAAAAGAAGTAGGGAAGATACCGAGTACGACATTATGGATACCGGAATATTTGACGAAGATCGATATTTTGATATATTTATAGAATATGCCAAATCAGAACCAGAAGATATTTGTGTAAAAATCACAGCCATAAACCGTGGCCCCGAAACTTCTACTATCGATATTATTCCCCAGATATGGTTTCGCAATTTCTGGAGCTATGTTGAAGACAATTACAAACCCAAATTAACCTGTGGTGTAAATACCATTTACATCGAACACCGTGATCTTGGCAATTTCAATCTCTATTTCGATGGGCATCCTACCACACTTTTTACAAACAACGAAACCAATTGGCACACAGTTTATGGAGCAAAACAAAAAAAGGGATACTACAAAGATGCCATAAACGAATACATAGTAAAAGGCAATAAAAAGGCCATAAATCCGCACGATGAAGGCACAAAAGCGGCATTGCAGTATACTTTTATTGTAGATTCGGGCGAAAGTGCAGTTGTGCAGTTGCGATTGAGCAAAGAATTTAATGCCTCGCCATTTTTGGCTTTTGACGAAATTTTTGAAGCTCGTAAAAGTGAAGCTGATGAATTTTATGGCGATTTGCAGAAGCATGTAGATAATGAAGATATCAAAAATATTCAACGCCAAGCCTTTGCTGGTCAACTGATTAGCAAGCAATTTTACTACTATGATGTAGATTTGTGGATGAAAGGTGACCCAGGTACGAACCCACCAGGCGATAGAAACTGGGGCAGAAATAAAGAGTGGCGACATTTGAACAACATGGAAATCATCTCCATGCCCGACAAATGGGAGTACCCCTGGTATGCCGCTTGGGATTTGGCATTTCACGTAGTGCCGCTTGCAGTAGTTGATCCTGATTTTGCCAAGCGGCAGTTGATATTATTGCTTCGTGAATGGTATATGCATCCCAATGGGCAAATACCTGCTTATGAGTGGAATTTTAGCGATGTAAATCCGCCCGTACATGCTTGGGCCTGTATTAGGGTTTTTCAGATTGAGCGTGATTTGCACGGCAAGGAAGACTATGATTTTCTAGAGCGTGTATTTCACAAGCTCATGCTCAATTTTACTTGGTGGGTTAATCAGAAGGATAGCGAAGGGAAAAATATTTTTGAAGGCGGATTTTTAGGAATGGATAACATTGGGGTGTTCGACCGCAGCCGCCCATTGCCTACGGGAGGCAAATTAGAGCAAGCTGATGGCACCAGCTGGATAGCCATGTATTCGCTAAATATGCTGAAAATCACACTGATATTGGCAAAGAAAAATTCGGCCTATGAAGACTTGGCTTCTAAATTTTTGGAGCATTTTATGTACATAGCCGGAGCCATATCTAATGTATCGGGCAGTGCGTTGAATTTGTGGGACAATGAAGATGAATTTTTTTACGATGTGTTGAATCTGCATGGGGGCGAGTATATTCCTATCAAAATACGCTCGATGGTTGGGCTCATTCCCATGTTTGCGGTAGAAACGATAGAACCTGAATTGCTTGAGAAACTTCCGCATTTCAAACGCAGGCTCGAATGGTTTATGAGCTATCGACCTGAATATGCTTCGCTAATTTCTGCTTGGAAAGACCCAAGCAAGGGTATCAGAAGGCGCTTTTCAATTTTAAAAGGTAGCAGATTGAAAAAAGTATTGAAGCGTGTGCTTGATGAAGATGAATTTTTATCTGATTACGGAGTGCGTTCACTATCTAAATATCACAAAGACAACCCTTATTTATTCAAACATGAAAAACATGAATATTCTGTGCCTTACACACCCGGAGAATCAGATAGCAGCATGTTTGGCGGAAATTCCAATTGGCGTGGTCCTATTTGGTTTCCAGTAAATTATATGATTATTGAGTCTTTAAATAAATTTTACACCTATTATAAAGATGATTTTAAAGTAGAATATCCCGTTGGGAGTGCCAATTTCATTAATATTAGTGATGTAGCCGATGAGTTGGGAATGCGATTGATAAAGCTTTTTATGAAAGATGAAAACGGCAATCGCCCTATTTATGGCAAGCAAACAAAGTTACAAACCGATCCGCATTTTAAAGATTATATACTTTTCTACGAATATTTTCATGGCGATACAGGAGAAGGTTTGGGAGCTACACACCAAACTGGCTGGACAGGCTTAGTGGCAGAGTTGATACTACAACACTTCAACAAAGCCTATGCTAAAACAATGAAAGACAGTTAGTTATGGTGTTTTTAAATTTTGACACAAGTGTAATTGAGTCGAGTACAAAGAATTCGCCTTCATTTGCTTAATTTTGCGGAATGGATGCGAATATTTCCGAAAAACTGCTTGCCCAATTAGAACTATTGGGGGAGAAATTTGAGGCATCAGGTCAAGATTTACACTCTTATCTCGATGGCTTGCTGTATGCCAAATACCTTCATTATGCCGATTATGTGCAGCTCGAAACCCTACTTTCGCTGCAACGACCCAGAACCGACCAGCCAGATGAACTTATATTTATCATTTATCACCAAATTACTGAGCTGTATTTCAAGCTTATCAATTGGGAATTGAAGCAAATAGCTGATGAAAAAAATGTAACACAGCCTTATTTGCTTAATAAAATTATCCGCCTCAATCGCTATTGGGACAACCTGATTTTCTCCTACGACATTATGCTCAAAGGCATGGAGATGGAGCAATTTATGAAATTTCGCATGTCGCTTTTGCCAGCAAGTGGCTTTCAATCATTTCAGTTTCGCTTGGTTGAAATTTATTCTACAGATCTTATCAATCTTATCGACCACACCCTCGATAAATCTGCGTTTGAAAACGCTACAATTGAAACTATTTTTGAAAATTTGTACTGGAAACGTGGTGCGCAAGAATTGGCCTCAGGCAAAAAAACATTGACTTTAAAGCAATTTGAAGAAAAATACACTCGAAAACTGCTGAGAAACGCCAATAA
>CAZMFZ010000101.1:0-14395 GCA_964565665.1 uncultured Bifidobacteriaceae bacterium
CATAATTCATAATTCATAATTCATAATTCATAATTCATAATTCATAATTCATAATAATCAATAGTTCACAAGCGTGGAAGAAATAGAAGCACCGTCAGAGAATATTATAAATATCACCATAGAAGATGAAATGCGAACAGCATATATCGATTATTCGATGTCTGTTATTGTGTCGCGAGCATTGCCCGATGTGAGAGATGGGCTAAAACCTGTACACAGAAGAATATTATTTGCAGCCGATGAATTGGGGCTGAATTGGAACAAGCCCCCAAAAAAATCAGCTAGACTAGTGGGTGAGGTGTTGGGTAAGTACCACCCGCATGGCGATTCTTCCGTTTACGATGCCATAGTACGTATGGCTCAAGATTGGTCGTTGCGTTATCCATTGATTGATGGACAAGGAAACTTCGGTTCGATAGATGGCGATCCACCTGCAGCCATGCGATACACCGAAATCAGAATGAGGCGATTGGCAGAAGAATTACTGGCCGATATTAACAAAGGTACAGTTGATTGGCAGCCAAATTTTGACGATTCTTTAGAAGAACCGAAAGTATTGCCAGGTAAATTTCCTAATTTATTGGTAAATGGAGCTTCAGGAATTGCGGTGGGTATGGCTACCAATATGGCACCTCACAATTTGTCGGAAGTGATAGATGGTACTATTGCTTATATTGAAAACAAAGAAATAACTATTGCCGAATTGATGAAATTCATAAAAGCACCTGATTTTCCAACTGGGGCTATTATTTATGGCTACAGCGGTGTAAAAGACATTTATGAAACAGGTAGAGGTAGAGTAGTATTGCGTTCGGATGCTGCAATTGAGACAAATAATGGCAAAGAACAAATCATTGTCACCAGCATACCTTACCAAGTAAATAAAGCCTTATTGATTGAAAAAACATCTGACCTAGTAAAAGATGGTGTGATTGAAGGCATTTCCGCTATCCGTGATGAATCTGACAAAGACGGGTATCGTGTGGTTTACGATTTGAAGAAAGATGCGATTGGAAATGTGGTGTTGAATAATTTATTCAAGTATACCCAACTGCAAACTTCTTTTTCAGCCAATAATGTATGTTTGGTTCATGGCAGACCTTACACATTAAGTTTGAAGGAATTAATTCGAACTTTTGTGGAACATAGAGTTGAGGTAGTAACCCGTAGAACGCAATTTGAACTGAATGAAGCCCTGAAAAGAGCCCATTTGTTGGAGGGTTACATGATTATATTGGGTAGAGATGCCAATGGACTCAATAAAATTGATGAAGTAATTGAAATAATCAAAAAAGCCCGTGACCCTGAAATAGCCCGTGAGCAGCTGATGGTTACTTTTGGTTTATCAGAAATTCAATCGCGTGCTATTCTCGATTTGCAATTGAGAAGACTTACCGGACTTGAAATAGATAAAATTGAAAAGGAATATGCTGAATTGATGCTAATTATCGCTGATTTGAGAGATATTTTAGAGAGCCAATCTCGCAAAATGGAAATCATCAAGACAGAATTAATAGATATTAAAACCAGATTTGGGGATGAGCGCAGAACTCAAATTGTATATTCTGCCGATGACATTTCAATGGAAGATTTGATAGAAGACGAGCAAATGGTAATCACTATTTCGCACGAAGGCTATATCAAGAGAACCAAAATTGACGAATTCCGCACACAAGCTAGAGGGGGCGTAGGCTCAAGGGGTGCAAAAACCAAAGAAGAAGACTTTACAGAGCATTTATTTGTAGCAAATACACATAGTTATCTGTTTATTTTCACCGATAAGGGCCGCTTGTTCTGGGTGAAAGTTTATGAAATACCCGAAGGGAGCAAGACGTCTAAAGGACGTGCTGTTCAAAACCTAATCAACATTGAAGGTGATGACAAAGTGAGGGCTGTAATCAACATCAACAATTTGAAGGATGAAGAATACATCAACTCTCATTTCTTAGTGATGGCTACTGAAAACGGTACCATCAAAAAGACCTCATTAGAACAATATTCTCGCCCACGCCAAAATGGTATCAATGCCATCAATATTATAGAAGGCGATAGATTGCTTGATGTGAAACTGACTACAGGAAAATCTGAGATTATCTTGGCATTACGCTCTGGCAGAGCTATTCGTTTTAACGAAGAAAAAGTGAGAGCAGTAGGTAGAAATTCCATAGGAGTTCGTGGAGTAACACTTGAAAATGACGATGATAGAGTGGTAGGCTTGGTAACGGTAGATAATCCTAAAGAAACTACACTCTTGGTGGTTTCTGAAAAAGGCTATGGTAAACGAACCTTTATCACCGATCCAGAAGATGGCGAAGAAGTGTATCGCGTAACCAATAGAGGTGGAAAAGGCGTAAAAACCTTAAATATCACTGAAAAAACAGGCAAAGTGGTGGCTTTAATGGATATCACCGACAATGACGACTTAATGATTATCAACAAAACGGGTATCACTATTCGCATGGCTGCATCAAACTTGAGGGTAATGGGCAGGGCTACGCAAGGTGTTCGTTTGATAAAACTTAATGATACAGACGAAATTTCATCTATTGCTAAAATTGAAAAAATGGAAGGTGACGAAGAGGAATTAGATGGCGAAAATATAGTAGAAGGTGAAAATCAAGGAGCAGACAATACTGATGAGGCAAATACCGAAACTGAAAATTTGCCTGAAACACCTACAGAATAAAAACTATCTCCTCATTTTATTCTAATGAGGAGATTTTTATATTTACATAAATCAATAATCTAAAAACATCAGTAAAAATGAAAAAGCTTGTAATTACTTCATTATCAGTTGTATGTGCTATGCAACTCTCGTTTGCCCAATTGACAAACGCAATTTTGGCTTTCGAAAATCAGGAAATGAAAGTGGCCAAAGAGTCAATCGACAAGTACATGGTGAAAGAAAAATCATTACTTGATCCCAAAGGTTGGCTGTACAAAGGTAAAATCTATCAATTTATTAGTGGCTCAGAAAAACCTGAAATCAAGGCTTTAGCTCCCGAGCCGACAAAAACAATTATTGAGGCCTACCAAAAAACGATTGAGACTGACAAATCAAAGTCTCAAGAATATGCCAAGCAAGCCAAAGAAATGTTGGAAGTGGTTTGGGGATTGGTTTTCAACGATGGAATAAAAAAATACCAAGAGAATGATTTTAAAGGAGCATTGGATAATATGCTTATCTGCCAAACTTTGAAACCTGCCGATACACTTGCCTACACCGTTGGGGCTTCTATTGCTATTCAAGCCAAAGATTTTGCCGCAGCCAAAAAATCGTATTACACATTGATTGCAAGTGGAAATAAAAATTATATGTTCTACAAAAACCTGCTCTACATTACCTCAGAAGAAGAAAAAAATACGGAAGAGGCCTTCAAAGTAGTGCAAATGGGCAGAGAGCAATTTCCAAATGACGCTATGTTTATGGCTCAGGAAGTGAATATGTATATTGCTTCAGGAAAAACCAAAGAGGCAGTAGAAAAGTTAGAACAAGCTGCAGGAAAAGACCCTGCCAATGCAAAAGTTTACTACTACAATTTGGGGATTTTGTACAAGCAAACCAACGACAACATAAAAGCCAAAGAATATTTTGCTAAATCTCTTGCAGTTGATGCCGAATATGAAGGTGCAAATTATATGACAGGATTTATATTTATGGAAGAAGGCGATGTGTTGAATAAAAAACTGAACAACATGACATTGAAAGAATACAACATGTCAGGTAAAAAAGACGAAGCCAAACGTGACGATTTGTATAAAAAGGCCCTTCCATTCCTTGAAAAAGCTTATGCTCAAAACAAAGACCAGAAAGTGAAAGACCAGTTGATAAGTATTTATAGAAAATTCAAGATGGAGGATAAAATCCAAAAATTGAATTAGAAAGCCCTCAAAAAGCCCCTTTCATTTGAGAGGGGCTATTTACCTTCTTTTACGCTGATTCCTTTATATTCCCTTGAAAAGCAATCTTATCTTTCTGGTTTTTATTTGCTCGTTATCAGCATTTTCACAAGCCAATATTCCACTTTCGGCTTTAAAAAATAACGACATTAAGAAAGCCAAATACTTGATAGATTCATTGGCAGAAATGCAAGTGTATGAACAAGATGCTGAAGTATGGTATATAAATGGCCTAGTTTACGAAACTATATATTTCTCGAAAGATTCAGCTACCAGACAGCTTACCAAAAGCCCTTTATTGATGGCTGCGGAGTCGTATGTGAAAGTATCACAAAGTTCTCAAAATGCAAAATATAGTAAATTAGCCTCTAAAAGGCTTGACAGTGCTGTTACAAAAAGCTTATTTCAGGAAGGGGTAAAATTGGAAAAAGAAAAAAAAATTGAAGATGCAGTAAGCCATTTTAGTATATATAATAAAATAAAAACAGACGATACCTCGGGTTTGATAAAACTTGCCATAGCAGCTGAAAAGGCACAGAAATACGAATTGGCTAAAGAATCGTATGGCAAACTCATCAATTTGAATTACAAAACAAAATCAATCTATAAATCCCTTATTGTTATTTTAAAAGAGGCCAATACCTACGATGAAGTAAAGAGAATTTTAGTTGAAGCTCAGAATCTGTACCCCAATGACGAAGACTGGACTAAACTTGATATTTCGCTTGCTTTTGCCATGCAAAAGAATTCTTTAGCTTTATTGAAACTCGACTCTGCCGCAGCCAAATTTCCTCAAAACAAAAAGCTTTATTATTTCAACAAAGCCGCCTATTACGATTCTAAAGACTCAACCAATTTAGCAATTGCCAACTATGAAAAGTCACTAGATGAAGATGCAAATTATTTTGATTCAAATTTTAACCTAGGCGGCATTTATTATAGAAAATCAAAATCCATTTACACCAAAATAAACGAAATGCCATATCCCGAATACCAAAGTAAAGGGCGAGAAACGGCAGTGGAAGGACATATATTTTCTAAGCTTGCATTGCCCTATTTCGAACGGTGCTATCAAATTAGAAAAGAGGAAACCGTAAAAGCTTTGCTGTGGGATATATACAAAAATTTGAAGCTAAATTCGAGGTTAAGGGCATTGGAGAAAAATAGAAATATAGCCCCTTTGTAACTAAAGCACCACTTTTGTAGCACCCTTGCCATACTTGGCATTATCTGCCTCTGCTATTACTTTCACTAACTTGTGTTTTTTCAGCCACTCATGTACTGCTTTTTTCAGTATCCCCTCTCCCACTCCGTGAATTATAATCAGTTCTTTTGTACCTTCTACCAACGCCTGATTTATTGCTTTTGAGAGCATTTCAAGTTGCGAGCTAAGAATTTTCCCCTCTTCTAAATTTAATTTTTTTGAAGCTGAAATATGTAAATCAATTGCATTTGATGTCTTTTTTAGCGTTTTGGGTTTGGTTTTATCTAAATAAAAACGATTAGTATTGATTGGTTTTTGATGCAGGTCGGGCGTAGAATAATCAATGGCAATTTCATTACTGTTTACCACTACGTTCATGCCAATCTCCATTGCCACTTCCACCATTCCGCTTTTGCGTATATCAATTATTACTCCTTTTTCCCTTCCCAACGAAAAAATAATCTTATCCCCAATTTTCATAGTTCGAAAACACCTTATCTAAATACTAAAAGTTGTTTATTGCCTAAAATTCAGCATATTATTTAATTTTACACCTCATTATATTAAATATGCTTTTACCTGCCATTGAAAAAACCACACTTGGCCTTACGCTGCCAACAGATCCGCGTTGGGTAGATATAGCTCAAATGAGCATTGAAGAAATACTGATAGACCATGCTTGGTGCGAGCAAAAAGCAGCTTCCACAGGCATATCGCTCATTATTCGTTTTTTCGATTACGAAAAACTGGTAGAAATATTAACTATAGCTGTGGCTGAAGAATGGTCGCATTTCAGAATGGTATTGCGTGAATTGGAAAAGCGAAATATCAAGTTAAGCCCCAATAGAATTGATATTTATGTGACAGAATTGATGAAATTGGAACGAAAAGGCGGACATATCAGCACTCAATTGATGGACAAGCTTTTAATAAATGCCCTAATTGAAGCTAGAAGTGCTGAAAAATTCAAACTTTTATCTAAATTCATTTCCGATGAAAGCTTGAGAGGATTTTACCACGAATTGATGATATCGGAGGCTGGGCATTACCGCAATTTTTTAGATTTGGCAAAAGAATATTCACCAGAAAAAGAAGTAGAAGAGCGTTGGGAAGAAATGTTGCAACAGGAAGCCGCTAATTTAAATAGAGTTGGGGTAATTGAAGGGAAGTTTCATTAGCATTTAGCAATTATGTTAGAATTACTCAAATTTATAGTTTCAGATATTTGGCACTTTATTGCCACTATTGCTCTTTTGGTATTCGGTTCCGATGCCATTGCCAAAATAATCCGTGCCTTCAGCGGCAATAAATAATTTTTAATAATTAAATACCCCTCCATGTCATTGTCATTTACCTTGAAACGCAAAATAAAAGTACCCATCGAAATAGTGTTCGATGCTTTGACAAATCAAATAATTATTGAAGAATATAGCGGAGCCGCCTTTCTAGAACCTAAAATAGGAGGTGAGTTTAAAATGTTTGATGGCTGGGTTTCGGGAAAAGTATTGGCTTTTGAAAAAAATAGAGTACTATCTTATTCCTGGAAAACTACAGATTGGAGCATTGAGGCCGAGCATACAATTGTAGTATATAAATTCAAAGAAAACGGAGCCAATACCATTATTGAGCTTACACATACTAATTTTCCTAATCAAAAAGAAGCAGATAGTCACAAATTAGGCTGGGAAGAACACGTATTTTTGCCTTTGGAGAAATACTTAGGTACTTTATAATCAATCTTTTCTTCTCAATATTCTCCGCCACATTTTCTTTTCGAAATTCCAAAAAAAGGTAAATTGGCCAAATAAAAACCCAATCCATACCAGTAAAATTTGATACACAAAAAATGTAATTAATATTTTAACAGGAAATCTAATCCATCCATTTGTATCGGGGGTAATGCCCATAGTTTGCATCAAATACCTGTTAATAAACATAGTTGAAGTACCTGTGATGGCAAATACAATGAATATTACTGCGATTTGCCACCAGCCAACTATTCCCCATCGTTTTTCTAAAAACTCTTTAACCTGCACTTTTTCCTATTTTTCGTAATTCAACTAATCATTATCTAGCATTTTTAGTTTTTTTCTTGATTTTTTGTATAAATCATGGCTTCGATTGGCATTCTCTTTTATTTTTTCCAAGTAAATTTTTTGCAATTTAAAATCTTTATCTTCCTCTGCATATTGGACGAGTGCCTCAAGGGAATAAAGATAATAATTCATCTTTGTAGCTTTAATTTTCTCGCTATACGCTATGTTTTTTTCAAAATAAAATTTTGATTTTACTCTATCACGGTATCTCAAATTCCAACCCATGAAGAAAGTAGCATACCTTCCACTCACTTCTTCATATCCAGTTTTATGCGCTTCAATTTTGGTTAGTATTGATTCTGAAACCCGTTGGCATTCGGCATTTAATCCCATACTAAAGAGCAATCTGGCATACAAACGTTCGAATACAGGATTATCTGGATAAGTAGCATGCAATAGTTTGATGAGAGGATAAGCCGAAGAATCTTTTTTCTCTTCAAAAAGCAAGATTTTAATCAGATAGCTTTGAGCCTCAATTCTTGAGTAAAAGGCATTTTGACTGGCCAACTTTAAAAGCTGAATTCCTTTATTTTTATCCCCTTTTGGGAAAAACCACATTACAGGTTTGAAAGCTTTATAATTTTCTGGTATCCACTCCGCATAATAATTAAATAAACCTTCTCCAATCAAAAATTCAGGACTCATTTCGTTGAACTCGCGGCCCATTTGCAAATACCGCAAAGCTTTTGAGCCTGAAAATGTAGCGGCTGTCCACTCTTTGTTGTCGCTTCTCCGCCTACCATTAAAAGCATGGGCAGCTGTGAGAAAAAATATGGCTTCAAAATTTTTTTCATCCGCATCGAATAGCTTTCCAGCCAAATCAATCACGGTGTCCATATAGGCATAAAACTTTGAATCATAAATAGTTAGGTCTTCGTTGGGTGCTATTCGCCAATATTGGCTGTAGCCCAAAAGAAAATAGGGTAAAGGATGTTTGCGGTGCTTTTCTTTAAGAAGTCTGAATAATGAATCTGATTGATTGTACTTGAAATTGTAAAGCAAATTCATGGCTTCGGTAATCTCATATTGCAACTCTACATCATTTACCAAAGCCTTTGATGTAGATTGGGCGTTGGAAATGCTAAATAGAAAATTAAAAACGCAAAAAAATATAGCGGTGTGTTTGAACTTTACTCCGAATTTCATTTATGGCATAATATTATGCAAACTAATAAGTTTTTACCAAAGAATTTTTTATCAATGTAAACTTTAATTCCTGAACTGAAATTTATCTACATTTAGTGCTAAATCACAATAGAACTATGAACATAACTATCGATACCAAGATCAATAACCACCATGAGTACCTCACTGAGCTGGAATGGCTTGAAACCAACGGCTTGGGTGGCTGGGCAAGCGGCACAGTATCGGCTACACATTCGAGAAGATACCATGGATTGCTGATTGCAGCCCAACACCCACCTGTAGGCAGGGTGGCATTAGTTTCAAAGCTGGTGGAAACAGTACTAACTGAAGAAGGAAGTTTTGAACTGGACAGCAACAATTTCAGTGGTGTAATTCATCCGCATGGATATCAGTATTTAACCTCATTTAAAAAAGATTTATTTCCGGAATTCTATTTTCAAATTGGAGATTTACAATTAAAAAAAACCATATTCATGGTGTATGGTGAAAATACAACAATTGTTCAATACGAAGTTTTAGACGCTCAATCGCCCTTTACTCTAAAATTAAAGCCTTTTATTGCGGGGCGTGATTACCATTGGCTAAATAAAGCCAACTCCGATATTAGCTATGCCTATAATTTTGAAAATGGATGCCTAAAATTAAATCCATACCCAAACCTTCCTGATATTTATATTAAAGTTCCACAATCAGAGTTTCATTATTCGCCCGATTGGTATTTCAATTTCAATTATAAAATAGAACAAGATAGAGGACAGGATTTCAAGGAAGACCTGTTTACTTATGGTGAATTTACCATCAAGCTCAAAAAAGGCGATGTAGTTGAAATCGTGATTTCAACCGATAAGCCTAAAGTTGATACACCACCATTATATTTAGCACAAGAAACAGAACGAAAAAAAGCCCTTTTATCTCAATCTGAACTAGAAGATACATTTCTTAATACACTTCTGCTGGCTGCTGA
This sequence comes from uncultured Bifidobacteriaceae bacterium, assembly GCA_964565665.1. Taxonomy (GTDB): domain Bacteria; phylum Bacteroidota; class Bacteroidia; order Cytophagales; family UBA9547; genus CAZMFZ01. The sequence goes on from CAZMFZ010000101.1 coordinate 9,311, forward strand.
TCAATTTATAGTAAAACGCGGCACAAACCTAAATACCATCATAGCCGGCTACCATTGGTTTGCAGATTGGGGTCGCGATACTATGATTTCTTTGCCAGGTTTGTGCTTAGAAACACGAAGGTATGATGATGCAAAAAAAATAATTCAAGCTTTTGGAAATGTAATTGACATCGGTATGATTCCAAATCGCTTTCCAGATGTAGGCGAAAAGCCCGAATACAATAATGCTGATGGCACTTTGTGGTATTTTGTAGCCATTTACCAGTATATCTTAAAAACAAACGATTGGGATTTTATTGAAAAGGAAATGTATGCCAAATTAACGGACATAATAACTTGGCACGTAAAAGGAACAAGATTTGGTATAAAAGTAACTGATGATGGCCTGCTTTTTGCAGGTGAAAATGGCAGCCAGCTCACCTGGATGGATGCCAAAATAGGCGATTGGGTGGTAACACCAAGAATAGGAAAACCAGTGGAAATAAACGCCTTATGGTTTAACTCCTTGAAAATAACGGCCTCATTTGCTAAAAAATTGGGCCATGCAGAAGATGAAAAATTATACGAAGCAATGGCAGCCAAAGCTTCGCATTCATTTAAAAAAGCATTTATTGACGTTGAATCTAATTCCCTTTTCGATTTTGTAGATACTTCCCAAAACAAATCGTTTCGGCCGAATCAGGTATTTGTATTGAGCCTGCCCTTTGAACTAGTTGATAAAAAATTAGCTAAAAGTATACTTAAACTTATAGAAGTTAATTTACTGACTATAAGAGGATTAAGAAGCCTTTCACCGTCCGATATTGATTACAAATCTACATATATTGGTGACCCTTTGTCACGAGATGGATCGTATCACCAGGGCACGGTTTGGAGTTGGCTAATAGGAGCATATTTGATAGCAAAAATGAAATACCAAGGCAAAACGGCTTTACCCAAAATCAAAAAATGGTTTGAAGCATTTGAGCCACATTTTAGTGAAGCAGGCATTGGCCAAGTATCGGAAATATTCGATGCCACAACTCCATACAAGCCCAAAGGTTGCATGGCTCAGGCTTGGGGTGTTGCAGAGATATTAAGGGCTTATTTGGAATATAAGCAATTAGAAAATGGTTGAACATCGCTTAAGTTAATGATATTAGCAATAAAATAGCGAATATAATGCCCAGGTGAACCTTCCACAATTAAGCATTGTTTGAGTTTTAAATTTAACAAACCCCATTTTATGCCCGCTACATTATCACATCAACCCAAAGAAGAATATATTTTAATATTACAAAATCAAATACCAAAATCGGTTGTAAAAGTATTTGGTACTCATAAACCAGCTTGGGGTCAAATGACTTCTCAACACATGATAGAGCATTTGGCACAAGTGGTAATTTATTCTACTATTTTATCAAATAAAGATAGAATAATGCCCAATAAACAACAGGAAGAAACGGCAGGATTTATGCTTTACTCTGATGCCGAATTTCCTCAAAATATAATGAATCCGATGTATAAAGATGGACTTCCAGCATATACTCACCCCACCATAGAAATTGCAAAATCACAATTATTAAAGAATTTAGATACCTTTTTTCGCACTTTTGAGAAGAATCCGAAGGGCTATTCTTTTAATCCCTTTTTTGGAGATATGGATTACGACCAATTGCTAATTTTGCATACAAAGCATTTTAAGCATCATCTAAAACAATTTGGTCAGGGTTTTTAATGAATTCTTTTTCTCTTATTAATATGTAGTCGTCACAATATTGCACTCGAGGTGTAAATAGCAATTGACTTTGTCGTAATTCAAACAAGCCAAACAGACTGTTAGAATCGGTTAGATACCATTCTCCCAAACCTATTTGACTAGTGGGGCAGAAGGTTCTATTTTGATTTTCTGCAAATGAATTTCATAATTTCTACTTTAACGCAGTAGCCTCAATTTATGACGAATAGTTCGCCAAAAAAATTATTCTAAAAAACAAAAAAAGCATCTACCTTTCGATAGATGCTTTTGAGAGGTTTCGAGCAGATTCGAACTGCTGTAGAAGCTTTTGCAGAGCTCTGCCTAGCCACTCGGCCACGAAACCTTAAATTTTGAGAAGCCCTATTTTTCATAAGACTTCTCAAAGGTAATCAAATTTATTCTTCAGTTTTTACTTTGGCAGCTTTTTTCACTTTTTCTGCCTCAGCATTGCCCAATTGTTCTTTCAAATTTGAAAGTGCAGTTAGATCGCCAAAAGTATCTTTTTCTACTTTTGCATTTTCTTTATCGGCTTTTTTACTACTGGCTGCCTTTTTCTTGGTTGTTACATTTTCACCTGATTCTTGAGCAACTACGTCATCGGCTTTTTTGCCCGATTGGTACGTTCTGGCGTGAGAAAGAACGATTTTCTTGTCGTCTTTAGAGAATTCAAGTACAATAAAGTAAAGCGATTCGCCCACTTCGGCTATCGTACCATCTTCTTTTGCAAGTTGCTTCAAAGAAACAAAACCCTCAATTCCATAAGGCAGCTCTACATAAGCACCTTTATCGTTTTTAGAATTTACTGTTCCTTTGTGTTGAGTACCTGCACCAAACACAGTTTCAAATGTATCCCAAGGGTTTTCTTCTATTTGCTTGTGTCCCAGAGCTAAACGTCTGTTTTCTGCATCAATTTCGAGTACAATTACTTCTAATTTATCGCCTACTTTTATAAATTCAGATGGGTGCTTGATTTTCTTCGTCCAAGACAAATCAGATACGTGAACTAAACCATCAATTCCTTCTTCAAGTTCAATAAACAAGCCAAAGTTTGTCAAGTTGCGAACAATACCACTGTGGCGTGTGCCTGCTGAGTATTTAGAAAGCAGATCTTGTTTTGTCCAAGGGTCTTCAGTTAACTGCTTGATACCCAACGACATTTTTCTTTCTTCTCTATCAATTGTAAGCACTACAGCATCTAATTCATCGCCCAATTTCAAGAATTCAGTTGGGTTTTTCAAATGTTGAGACCACGACATTTCTGATACGTGAATCAATCCTTCAACTCCTGGAAGAATTTCTAGGAAGGCACCATAATCTGCAAGGTTTACAATTTTACCCTTCACTTTCGAGCCTAACTCTACATCAGCAGCCAAAGCAGCCCAAGGGTGAGCTGTTAATTGCTTCATGCCCAATGAGATACGTTTTTTATCATCATCAAAATCAAGCACTACTACATTTACTTTATCGTCAAGTTTGAGTACTTCTTCCGGATGATTTACACGACCCCATGAAATATCTGTAATGTGAAGCAAGCCATCAACACCACCCAAATCGATAAACACACCGAAGTTTGTGATATTTTTAACCGTGCCTTCCAAAATTTGACCTTTTTCAAGATTGCTGATGATGGTGATTTTTTGTTGTTCAAGGTCTTTCTCAATCAATACTTTATGAGAAACCACCACATTGTCGTTGGAATAGTTGATTTTCACAACTTTTACTTCCATTTTTTTATTTACATAGATGTCGAAATCTCTAATTGGTTTCACATCAATTTGTGAACCTGGCAAAAATGATTCAACACCAAAAATATCTACAATCAAGCCACCTTTCGTTCTGCGTTTTACAAAACCTTCAATGATGGTATCTTCTGCTAATGCGGCTTCAATCAATCTCCAAGCCACCACCAATTTCGCTTTTTTGCGAGAAAGTACCAATTGACCTGATTTGTCTTCTTGTGTTTCTACAAACACATCTATTTCTTCGCCAACTTTCATTTCGGGCATATCGCGAAATTCAGAAAGTGGAACTAATCCATCAGATTTGAAGCCAATATTTACAATTACCTCACGGTCTGTAATACCTACTATCGTGCCTTTGATTACTGTTTTTTCTGTAATTTGATTGAGAGTCAAATCGTAAAGGCTGTTCAAATCGGCTAATTCTGTTTCAGAATATCCTGTACCGAAACCTTTGTTGTCTAATTTTGACCAATCAAAATCTACTTGTGGAGTTACCATATAATATGAAAAATATGACCTTTTACATCAATTACTCGGTCATTGCAATTGAATTTTTTAGTATTATACCTTTTAGAAACCTATCAAAAAAGGGCGTTTTTGAAAACGGACTGCAAAAATAAGGAAAATATTTGAAAGTTGATGACAATGCCAGTGAAACTGTGAAAAATCAGATGGATGGTTGCGAAGCCATACTTTCAATACCTTATATTTTGCTATTTGCGATGGGTTACTTTAATTCTAGCCTTAAAGAATTCAATCAAAAGATATTAAATAAAATAAATATAAATCAGAATGTTACTGATTGCACGCCTCTAAATGCTCCACCCTCTCTCTCACTTGTACTGTACGTTTTCTGAGCGAAAGTACCAGTCCCTCTGTGCAAGTAGAATTTACCCCCACTTCCGGCAATGGTACCATGAAAAGCTTTGTGTATGACATGGCTGGGAATTTGGTAGAATATTTGAGCATACCTGTAGTTGTGGCCGATAATGCGGTGGCTGAGCAAGCCAATAATTTGCAGGAGGTAGCGTGCGAACCCAAGCCTTCCGATTGCAAGGAAAGCTATATTACTTCTTTTTCTATAGGTAAATTAAAAAATGCGAATAGTGGTTGCAGTCCTTCGGGCTATGGCGATTTCACTGCCAGCGGCAAGCTCGATTCGCTATTCATGGGCGAGAGCTACGATGCCCGTATTTCCAGCACCGAGGCTACTACTACAGCTTATTTTGGGATATGGATAGATTATAACAAGAATGGAAATTTTGAAGATGCTGGCGAATTTATAGGCAGTTCTTTATCTGCCGACACTGCTTTCAAATTACCCAATTTGTTATTAAGGAATGATCCGGATTTCCGTGGCCCAAAAAGACTGCGTATTAAAATGCAAACCTCAGGTGCCATTACGGCAAGTGAATCGTGCCAATTAACGGGGGGCGAAGGTGGAGAGATTGAAGATTACATGATATTTTTAGAGCAGGCCGATAGGCTGAAAGCACCCAACATCATCACCCCCAATAATGAGGGGAAGAACGATTTATTTATTATTCGAAATATAAATACTAAAAAGAGCAACAGGCTTATTATTGTGAACCGATGGGAAGATAT
>CAZMFZ010000102.1:0-14210 GCA_964565665.1 uncultured Bifidobacteriaceae bacterium
AAATAAGACCAGCCAAAAACCAGTACACATTCCGCCTGCCAAGTTTCTATTTCAGCAATCAAATTAGGATTTTCGATACTCCAAAATCCGTTTTTTTTGTTGCTTTTATTTTTAGTATACTGATAAACATAGCCTTCTAAAAGTGGTATGTCCCAAGTTATAATTTTTCCAAAATCTGGTTCAAATTGGGTTTCTGTAACCTTTCCTTTGGTGTAAAACACTTTCAAGTCAATAACCTCGCTTTCAGCTAATTCTCTGAAAAGTGGAGCATAATACTGAATAGGATGCGTGGTGACTATGGCTAGTTTTTTCTTCATTTCTAGAAGCAAAGTTAAGCCCAAATTTGAAACCATTATAGCTCAAATAAAAAGCTTTATAATCCTAAATAACTCTTCCAAAGTTTGATACTTTGGAAGAGTTGCAGCTCAATTTTAAATCGACTTGTGAATTCAATTTCTTTATTATTTATCTTTGGTGGCGGATATATTGAGTATCAGGCCTAGAGAATAGATTAAAAAATAAAAATGTCAAACAGAATTACGGAACTTTTTTCTACCAAGTCGCACAATATCCTTTCTATTTATTTCACTGCAGGTTACCCTCGTTTAGATAATACCGCTGCAATGATTGAAGCCATCCAAAATGCAGGAGCTTCGCTTATTGAAATAGGCATGCCGTTTTCTGACCCATTGGCCGATGGACCTGTAATTCAGGAAAGTAGCATGACCGCCATTAAAGGTGGAATGTCGATACCAAAGTTATTTGATCAGCTAAAAGACATCCGCAATACGGTTCATATTCCTTTGATATTGATGGGCTACATCAATCCGGTAATGCAATATGGAGTTGAGAAATTTGCCCAAAAGGCTTCTGAAATTGGCATTGATGGGGTAATATTACCTGATTTGCCTTTGCAAGAATACCTGGAAGAATACAAGCACATTTTTGAAAAATACAACTTGAAGAATATTTTTCTTATTACGCCCCAAACTACCAACGAACGGGTTAGATATATTGATAACAATACCGATGGCTTTATTTATATGGTTTCCTCAGCCAGTACTACTGGTACAAAAAATGGCACTGACGATTCTCAAATAGGCTATTTCGAACGCATTAATTCTCTAGGGCTTAAAAACCCTTGTGTGATTGGGTTTGGAATTAAAGACAGAGAAAGTTTTCAGAAAGCTTGCAAATATGCAACTGGAGCCATTATTGGTACTGCATTTGTGCAAGCTGTGAGCAATACTACCCCAATTGAATCGGGCAAAAAGTTCATTCAACAAGTATTGGCCTTATAATTTGGGCTTATTTTTTTGTACTCTATTCTCTTTATTTTTATAGTCGCCAAGCGATAAGTAATTAGTTGTAAAACATTTTTTGGGTAAAGATTATCAATTGCTTATATAATTATAGATTAGTTGCCTAACGTATCAAATCCAATATTAACTCATTGACTTTCAGTTATTTACAGTAAAAAATTTTTATTTTAGCTTGCGAATTAGTTATCTTGTATTCACTTTTGTAATTATCAAATAAAAAATTGCACTATATGGACAAGCTATGCCCATTTTGTAAATTAGTTGGAGTGGTCTATTTATTCCGATGCAAACGATGTAGTGTACGCCAATTCCAATATATTTTGGATTCACTCCTTGGCTGGAGGAAATCGAAAAATTGTACTTAAAAAAGGGAAGCCAGTTGACCTCACGATTCCAAAATTATCCACTACTGTTTATAGTGCGGAAAGAGGTGAGAAAATATATTAATCTGAAAGTATAGACAGTATTTAACACAAATAAAAATGATACGAAACCTTGAAAACAGACGCAAATTCTTAAAAGCAGCCACGCTAGGCGGTGTGGCGAGTGTAGGATTGGGAACGTCAACGTTTGCTTTTGAAAATTTCGAGTTTAAGGACGATAAAAGCCTCAATAATAAGCTCACACTTGAAGGCTATATCTCAGGCAGTGCTTATAAGCCGCTACAATCTATTACCATAAGATCTACCATTAAAGGGAAATTTATTGTAAGAGACAACAAAGCAAATGTGTATAGCCAATCTTCACCCGATAGCAATTCTTTCACTTTTTTAGTGGGTGGGGCTATTGGCTATCAATCGGTTACATTGGTTGATAAGTCTGAAAAGATACTGGATGTAATAGCTGTTCCTGTCGATTGCAAAACAGAAATTAAAGATAAAGCGGGTGTGTATAATGAATTGATGCGTACGTTATATGCTTCATTGGTGGGGGAGTGGGGCGAATATTCCATTGTCAGATATAAAGACCAATTTTACAAACTTTTCGTAACATGGATTCGCGACCATACCCATTCCTTGAAAGCGATGAAATATTTTAACGCATATGTAAAAGATGGTTTTGATATTTTTGCTTTGTCGCAAAGAGCCGATGGCATGGTTTGGGACAATATTTATAGAAGAAAACCTGAAAGAGGCTGGTGGGACGATGTGCTTGCGAAAGGCGATTTCATTAAAATATTTGAAAACGATTCTTCCCGTGAGTTCAAACGCCAACCCGTAGAAGCCGATGTTGAATATTTATTTGTAGAATGCCTGTACTATTCATGGAAAGCTTGTGGCGACAATGCGTGGATGGCGCAGGGTCTCGAAAATGCCATTAAAGCTATGAATTACTCCATGACCGACCGCTACCGTTGGTCGGAAAAATACAAGCTCATTAAGCGTGGCTTTACTATCGATACTTGGGATTTTGTGCACGATTACGACCATGCCCAAACGGGCTATGGGTCGGGCCAGTGTATAGATCCTGACACCAACGAGTTTGGAATAATGTTTGGCGACAACAATGGTTTTATTTCTTCATGTAAATATTTGGCTGAAATGCTAGAAGTAGCCAATCGCAAAGTTGATGCTGAAAACTGGCGAAAAACAGGGTTAGAATTTCAAGAGCGATTAGATAAAATTTCTTGGAATGGTGATTTTTACACCCATTATGTGCCTGAAAATCAAGATTTTTGGCAGAAAAGAGACATTGGTAAAACAGACCCATCCAAACAAGTGTCGCTTTCTAATGCATACGCCTTAAACAGAGGTATTACACATGAGCAAGCCACAAAAATCATCAAAACCTATCAGAAAATAAGAAATGAAATGCCAAAGGGGTCGCCCGGAGAATGGTATACCATTTATCCGCCTTTTGAACATGGTTTTGGAAAAGACAATGCCCTTTGGGAATACATGAATGGCGGTGTAATTACCATTGTAGCAGGTGAATTGGCGCATGCGGCATTTGAGCATGGCTTCGAAAACTATGGCGTAGATATTTTAAAAAGAATAAATGAGATTGGTAAAAAGCACAACAATTACCTTAACTGTACCTTTAAAGGAGCAGAAACAGACCCACCCAAAGCCAATTATTCCATTATACCATTACAAAAAATCGCCAATGGTGATTTTAATGGAAAGGGTGCTAGTGGCGTTCCGGGATTTAGTGGGGAGGGCGAAGAAAACGATTTGAACAATATTCCTATAGGGAAGCAGACTTTTCTAGATGTTCCATTTGAAATAATAGACCCTGCCGCTAATGGCAGAAAAGCTTGTGTTATATTATCTACCGCAAAAAATTATATGCCCAAAGCCAGTATACCGATTGATAAAAAGGCAAAAGGGATTTACTTTTTATCTGGCCGTTCAAATGAGACATTGGTAGCCAAAGCGACTATCGTATACAAAGACGGAACTCGCTACATTGATCATCTTACAGACGATAAAATAGGGCATTGGTGGTATCCGGAAAGTTCGAAACAATGGAAAGTAGCTTTTGGGGTAGCAAATAAAAAGTCTGGAAGGGTTGGCTTGGGCATTTACGGTTTGGCAAATCCTAGTCCTGAGAAGGAAATAGCTTCAATAGATTTTGAAATGGTAGATATCAACAAATGTAAATTGTTTATTGCAGGCGTTACCGTTTCCGATCAACTGCCTTATTTTGACGAGGGTGATGTGAGCTTTGGAATTCCCGATCGTTGGGGTGCTGCGGCTGTAGTTTATGGTTTGGTTGAAGGTTTGGCGGGTGTAAAGGATACTGGTGTTGCTTTCGACAAAGTGCTATTCGCCCCGCGTTGGCAAGCCGCAAATGAAACCGAAGCAGAGGTAACTATTAAATACGAAGCCTCAGCTGGGTATTTCAGTTATAAATACAAACTGTTGAGCAGCGAATTACAAATAAGTTTCACAGGTTCGGGGGCTGAGGTGGAAGCTGAAATACTAATTCCGGCAAATAAAACAGCAAAAAGTATTGTGCTGAATGGCAAAGCCATGAATATTAATACTAAAAAAATTGAAAACTCCACTTATTTGACTTTTGCTAGCAATGAGATAGGAGTTAATATAGTCAAGGTTACATTTTAATACAGATTAATAATGGGTTAATAAAGATGCAAATTGGTTCTAGCCTCTAGTTAGAACCAATTTTTTTGTGGCGAAAGACAGTTTATAGTTTGGCTGTAATGGCAAAATTGTGTGGTGAAACCCCTAGCTATCGGTAGCTTGCGAAGCAATAATAAACGTTGTCTTTAGTTTGCAACTCAAGACGTTCCGTTACTTCTCGATTAAATTAAAAGTTTGCTTGTGAAGCTTCGCTAAATACCAACAAAGGCGGAAACGAAAGACAGCTTTTGAACATTTTTAGTATAGCCATAATTTCAAATAAAAAACCCCGACTTAATTCGGGGTTTTTTATTTGATAATGAAGAGATATTATAGACTATAAGCTTAATGAATTACTATTTTTTTGTACAAAGTATTTTGATTCTCTATTATTTTAATGATATACAATCCTTTCTTAGTTAATTCTAGTTTCGAACTACTTTCAATTTTTAATTCCTTTAATTTTTCACCCTCATAACTATATATTTCCAAGAAGATGATACCATTTGCCTCAATATAAAAAGTTCCCTCCGATGGGTTAGGGTAAATTTTTATATTGTCGGTGAGTGTGCTTTCATTTATTCCAGTAACAGAAGTTCCTGGTGTAGTAGTTATTCCTGGAATTGTAGGTACACATACAAAATTGAAAGGTTGTGATAAGGTAAAATTTCCTTTGAATACGCATAAATTCACATCTGTAACAGTGATGTTGTATGTGCCGGAAGGCAAATTGACTATCTCAGAAGTTTTATTGGTATTTACTCCTAGAGAAGTTTCATTTTTATACCAATTGTAGTAGTATGGGAAAGTACCTCCGGTAACAGAAACTCCAACTTTCCCATCGTAAGAATGGCAGGTGGTGATTGGTGAATAAGTAAATGTAAATAATAAATCTGCTCCGGGAGATGTAATGGTCTCAGATGCTATTCCTTTACAGCCTTTACTATCTGTGACAGTAAGTGTATACATTCCGGGTGAGGCATTAAAATCACTGATGATTGAAGTCAAACTTCCACTTGACCATTTATAAGTAAAAGGAACAGTGCCATTGATAACGGTGGATGATATTTTCCCATTATTATATTGGTAACATCGCACATCTTTTTTCATTATTGAAACCGTAGGAATACTATTTGAGGTAAAGGTCACTACTCTTAGTGCACTACATCCGCGGTTGTTAAACCCTGTGATGGTGTAAACTTGAACCCCCGATACAGTAATAGGAACTATAGTGATTGAAGAAGTAGTAGTAAAATTTAGAGGCTGAGCTTAGTAGCATTTCCCGTTCCTGAAATGCTTACTGCAAAATCACCACATCTGCTTTCTCCTGTAAAGTTCATGATTGGTTCTGGATTCACTGTCAATTTGATGCCAGTGCTTGTGGCAGTGGCACCAATTAGGTCAGTTACCAACACATTGAAAGTAAGCGAAGTGCCACTTAGGCTAGATGGTACATAGAAATTAATTCCAGATGATGTTTCATTTGCGATTGCAGCACCATCTTTTACACATTGGTAGGTGAAATTTGATCCGGCAGCCGATACATCGAATGAAACCCATGTCTTGCCACAAGTAGTAACTGATGTAGACAAGGAAACAATATTTGGCTGCAATGCCATTATTTGAATTCTATTATTAGTAGATTCACTCACATATAACAAATTATTGTTATCTATACATAAAGCAAAACATGTATTGAATTGATCTTTGCCTGAACCGTATGAACCCGTTTTACTGGCATAAGAATAATTTAGGCCACTAGTGGTGAAAACCTGAATTCTGTAATTATTTGCATCAGCCACTATCAAATTATCATCTTTATCAAATACAATACCTTGAGGAGTTTGCAACAATCCGGTTCCAGTGCCACTACCTGCTATGGTCACTCCAGGCACATAAGGCAAATTATCATCAATTTTTGTGAAGGTTTGAAGAAAAGAACCGTTACTGCCAGAACCTCGCGTTGCGTACATTTGATTGTTTTTGTCAAAGGCGATATCACCCTAAAGTAGACCATTTCCTAATGAATAGTTGTTTACATAATTGCTTCCATTGAAACTTAATAATTGGATTCTAGAGGGTGAGGTTCCACCATTCCGACTTGTAACTGCAATTTCACCATTACTTGTACCTTTTACAAACCAAGTAAAATTTAGTGAATTAGAGAATTTAAATCCAAAATCATAATTCATTCCATTGAAAGTAAAAACACTCACTCTGTTATTAACTAACTCTGTTACAAAAAGGCGTGAACAGGTTTTATCGTAATAAACTGAGTTGGGATAATCTAAATTTCCATTTCCAGAGCCCGAACTTCCTGCATAAAAAATGGTATTCCAATTCGAGCCATTGAATGACAATACATTTAGTCTGTCATTAGCAGATTCAGCCGCTATCAGCCAACCTCTTTCATCAAAAGTGATGCCAGTAGCACCTGGTACTTGAATAAACTTATTAATTGATACATATTTTTGAGCCTGAACTCCCAAAAACATTAATAGAGAGAAACAAAGTGCAATTTTTTTCATATTAGGTTTAATTTAGACAAATAAAATACTTAAAGATAGCTACTCAATTATGTAAAATATAGGTTTGTATAAGCCTTAAGTGTTACAATTTTAAATTGTAACACTTAAAAATGTTAACTACAAAAAATAATGCAATTCAAATAATTTTCATATATATTATACGAATTATATAAAAACTAATTTTCATATTAGGGGGATATAATTTTAGGATAAAAAAAGGATACTCAATTAAGAATATCCAACTGTTAGTTCGATCCGGAATTAATTCCAATCCTTTCATTTATTTCGGTAGTGTCCAGAAAAGTGTATTTTTCCCGTAATGTCAGGAGTTCCCTCCTAACATAATCAAATAGAAAATTCCTATTTTTGTGAATGGGCTTACGAGACAGAAATCTTTACCATGAACACGAAATTTTTTCATTACCCATCTGTCGAAAGCTTTCGAAGCAATTTAAAAACCCCTCTATCCATAGTCTGTGGACTAAGAATCTAAAATGAGTAGAAGTGTATTTTACACGGTTAACATTCAAAATGTACAGATTTCCTAAAAATACTCGTCTCAAAACGCTACATTTCATAATAAATTCGTAGTTCCACTAGGTGAAATGAATGGATTGTTAGGACAATCTTTTCCAAAGTTCAAAACTTTGGAAAAGATTTATAGAGCAAACCCAATCCAAGCTTTTATTCTCCACTTAAATATTAATCCATCTGCAGGCAGAAAGTTCGAAAATAGCCCTGCATATTAATCTGGGTAGTCAACTTTCCCAAAGTTCAAAACTTTGGAAAAGTTTATTGCTGTATTAATATCAATGGTGCTTTACCAAATTGGGCACGTTTTCCTCTATACAACTGCCAATGCGGTGACTTAAATTTTTACCTACCGTTAATAATAGCGAAGTTTGCACCTTATGGTAATACCCGTAGAACAAAAGCAAATTCATTCTTCAATTTTTATCAATCAGCTCTCGCAAGAGCTGAAGGTAAGGCTGCAAGGCTATTTTTTGGCGGTCTGTTTTTCACAAAATAAAGATGAGCTAGTACTTGGTTTTGCTTCAAAAGAACACGATTTCTATATTATTGCCAGTTTGCAGCCCGATACAGGGTTTCTTTCTTTTCCCGAGGAGTTTCACCGTGCCAAAAAGAATTCTGCCGATATTTTCCCTAATTTGATTGATAAGCAAGTATTAAATGCGGTTTCGCATGTGGGAGAAAGAAGTTTTCATATCGAATTTGCAGAAGATTTCCAGTTGGTTTTCAAAATGCACGGCAGAAACGCCAATTTGATATTGATGAAAGATAATGTGGTGGTTTCGGTATTTAAAAACAGCCTTGAAAGCGATTTTATATTCGTAATACCTGAAGTAAAGCCATCGAATTTTGAAAATACTTCACAACCGAGTGCAATTAATATTGCCAATGCGTTTTATTCCAACTTTTCAAAAACGTATTACCTGCAAAAAGAGAAGGAGCAAATCAGAAAATATTTAGCTGATAAAATTAAAAAGACTGGTAATTACATATCGAAAACAAAACAAGAACTCTCTTTATTTAACGAAAGCAGCGATTTCGACAAGATTGCCAATATTTTGATGGCAAATGTTCATTTGAAAATCGAAAATGAAACCTCGCATTCCTTCTTTGATTTTTACACCAATCAAGAAATTACTATCAAGCTTAAGCCCGATCATTCAATGCAGAAAAATGCAGAAAATTATTATCGCAAAGCGAAAAATAGAAAAATAGAACTAGATAAATTGCTTGAAAACATTGCCAAAAAACAAGAAAATTTGCAACATTGGCAGCAGCAATTACTTGAAATACAGGCTATTGAAGATATAAAGTTAGTAAGGCAATTTGCCAAAACACATAAAATAAATGTAGAGGCTTCACCACAAGAGCAACCTGCGTTTCCTTTCAGAACGTTTGAGGTAAATGGTTTTCAGATTTGGATGGGTCGCAATTCCGAAAACAATGATTTGCTTACCCTCAAATATGCTTTCAAAGAAGATTTGTGGCTTCATGCTAAAGATGTGAGCGGTTCGCATGTAGTGGTAAAATATCAATCAGGCAAAACATTTCCCAAAAATGTAATAGAGGCAGCTGCTGAAATTGCTGCTTTTCATTCTAAGAGAAAAGCCGATTCGCTAGTTCCAGTAACGGTTACTCCCAAAAAATATGTTCGTAAGCCCAAAGGTTTTGCTGCAGGCAAAGTGATTGTGGAAAGGGAAGATGTAGTGCTGGTGCAACCCAAAGATTACAAAAATTGATTGCTTTAAATCCAGTCAAATGCGAAAGTTCCTCGGATTACTTTCCTATTGTAAATTAAAAAATTAAATTCATTCCAAGAATAATACATTAATAAGTCTATTTCTATACTTTTGTGGCTCAATAAAAACACGTTAAAATGAAACCATTTATCACTCTTATTAAATATACAGGCATTGCCTTTGTATTAATCACCTTAAATTTTTGCGGTAAAAAACCTGAACAAACCCAATGGTCGGTAATTTCGCCCGATAGCAGCAATAAGGCAATTGTAGAATTAACCCAAGAAGGCACACTGAATTACAAAATATTGAGCGGAAATGACACTGTAATTGGCGCATCTCCGCTCGGGTTGGTTCGCATCGACCAATCTTTTGACGATAGTTTGTCATTTGTAGAGGCTTCTCCAATTGCTTCTATTGATGAAAAATATACGCTACTTACAGGCAAACGCAAAGACAATATCAACAAGGCAAATGAATTGACGCTCACCCTGAAAAATAGCAAAGGAGGCAAAATCCAAGTGATATTCCGTGCTTATAATGAAGGCGTGGCATTCAGATATAAATTTCCCGAAACAGACACCAGCATTTACACCATTAGCAAAGAAAATACAGGATTTGGCATAGATAAAGCTGGCAAAGCTTGGCTTCAAACATTTGGTGTACCAACAGAATGGGGACCTGCTTATGAAGATTTTTATTCGCCAGCTTCTGAAATTGGTACAAACGCACCCGATAGCAGCGGCTGGAGCTTTCCAGCATTATTTCAATCGAAAAATAAATGGATACTATTAGCTGAATCAGGTTTAGAGGGAAACTATGCAGGCACGAGACTGGCTCAAAACTATGAAAATGGAATTTATAAAGTACGGTTCCCACTTGTAGACGAAGGCCTAAGCACCGGAGCGGTATTCCCAAGTAGCAGTTTGCCTTGGGCTACCCCTTGGAAAGTGATAGCAATCAGCAGTACTTCGGCAGGCATATTTGAAACGAATTTGGTAAATCATTTGGCTTTGCCTCAAATAGCAGGTGATTTTTCATGGGTAAAACCAGGAAGAGCTTCATGGAGCTGGTGGGGCGAGCACGACAGTCCGAAAGATTTCAAAAGACTAAAAGAGTATGTTGATTTGGCGAAAGAAATGAACTGGGAATACAGCTTGATAGATGCCAATTGGGATTTGATGACCAAAGGTGGCACTATTGAAGATTTGGTAAAATATGCCAACAGCAAAAATATTGCATTATTATTTTGGTACAATTCGGGCGGAGTTCATAATACAGTAACCGAACGACCTAGAGATATAATGAGCGATCCTATAAAACGCAAAGAAGAATTTAAGAAATTGAGGGCTTGGGGCGTGAAAGGTGTGAAAATTGATTTCTTCCAATCAGACAAACAAAATATCATTAATCTTTACCTAGATATTTTGAAAGATGCCGCTGCTGAGCAAATAATGGTGGTATTTCATGGCTGTACTGTGCCTAGAGGTTGGTCGAGAACATATCCAAACTTGGTGTCGTTGGAAGCAGTGAGAGGGGCAGAACAATATGGCGGGTCGCCCGAATACGCTATAAAAGCTGCCAGACACAATACTATTTTGGCTTTTACACGCAATGTGGTAGGGCCGATGGACTACACCCCTGCCACCTTTAGCGATTATAAAAATTCAGAGCATCAAACCAGCAATGCCCATGAATTGGCATTGCCTATAGTATTTGAATCGGGCATTATGCACTGGGCCGACCGTGAATATTCGTATAGAAAACAAGATGAGAAAGTGAAGGAGCTAATGAAATCGATTCCCACCACTTGGGACGACTCTAAATTAGTAGCTGGAGAACCAGGAAGCTTGGCCATTGTGGCTCGTCTGAAAGGCGAACAATGGTTTGTGGGTGGAATAAATGGTGATTCTGCAATCAAAGAAATGGATATCGCTTTACCATTTATCAATTCGGGTACTTATAAAATCTCTATTTATTCTGATGGAAAAAATAGCCGGGAAATTGCTGTAAGAGATACCATTTTTGAATCAGGCACAGCATTTCCTATTAAAATGTTGCCCAAAGGTGGTTTTTCAGCTTGGATAAGAAAGTAAATTTATTTAAGTGATAATAAAGACAGTCTACTATTGTGCCAACCAAATTGGAAGAACAATTGTAGACTGTTTCATTTTGCTTGGTTTGGTAAAGATAAGTTTCGGGTTCAAATTATATACTGAATCAAATGCTATTTCACTGGCTCGTAAATCAAGTAACACATATCTTCCTCTTGCAGCATTTCAATGGCAATCTCTTTTAATTTTTCAGAGGTTACTGCATCTATTCTGCTGAAAATATTATCAAGACTTTCAACATAGCCTAAATCTAAAATACTGCGAGCCAAAAGCATCATCATACCATTGTTATTTTCTTCGCTTATTGCCAGTTGCCCTTTCAGTTGATTTTTGGCAGCTTTCAATTGCGAATCGGTAAGCGAAATTTCCCTTAGCTTCTTCAATTCATTCAGAATCAAATCAGTTGCTTTTTTCAAGTTTTTCTTTTCAGCTCCGAAATAAATGCTGAACAATCCGGTATCATGATAGGGTGAATATTGAGCATCGATGGTGTAAACCAAGCCATATTTTTCACGAATGGCAATATTTAAACGCGTATTCATTGCTGGCCCGCCAAGCAGATTGGCAAGCATGAAAAATGCAAGGCGATTTTCATGATGTTGCGAGTAGGCTGTTCTGCCCATCATGCAATGGGTTTGGTTGATGGGTTTTTTAATGATTTCCATTCGCTTTGATGGCAAAGTGGGTTTCACTCTTAGAAATTCATTTTTAATTTCTGGAATCTTAGCTATATATTTTTCAACTATTTTAAGCGCTTTCTTTTCCGGCCAATTGCTTACCGTGCTGATTACTAGTTTAGAAGTGCTGATATGCGAATTGAGAAATTGATGAAAATCGCTTTGGTTGAATCTGGACACGCTTTCTTTTGTGCCTAAGATATTATTTGCCAGTGAATTGCCAGGAAAAATCTGATCGTCAAACTTATCTTGAATATCGTCTTCGGGGCTGTCTTCGTACATGGTCATTTCCTCCAATATCACCTGACGTTCCTTTTCTATTTCTTTCTGTGGAAAGGTGGAATTGAAGGTGATGTCGACCAGCAATTCAATGGCCTTTTCAAAATGCTTGCCTAGAAGGGAAGAATGAAAGCATATTTTTTCTTTAGTAGTATAAGCATTGAGTTCGCCACCCAAGCTATCAATCCTGTGAAGAATGTAAGATGATTTTTTGGTGCCTGTGCCTTTGAATGCCATGTGTTCCCAGAAATGCGCCAAGCCAAGCTCGTTTTCGGCTTCATCTCTGCTGCCAATATCGAGCATAATGCCACAGTGGGCTATTTTGGTGTGCTTTACTTGCTTGTGTACCCAGCGGATGCCATTGGGAAATGCGTGTAAATAGTAATCGGCTCTGTGCTCCATCAATGATAATTAAATGCTAAAATTTTTTATTCGTGAACGATTTTTAAATATGTTGAGAACTCTTTAGGATATTTTCCCCTATAATTTGAGTTTTTTTAAAGTGTTATTTTTCAAAAGAGAAGTCATTTGACTGATTGCCATTTCGTTTTCCCAAAAACCTCTTTTAATTTCTCCCAAAATTTCTTCTTCAATTCTACATCTTTCAAATATACATCCATAGCCTCTGCGAAAAAGACGGTTTTGCCTGCGTGTTTGGCTATATCATATCGGTTTCTAGTGCCTGCATAGTTTTGCATAAAAGCTATATTCTTGCCGTTTCCGCCCATCAAAATCAAGTATTCAAAGGTGTAATTTTCAATTTTTGGCACATTTGTGGCCAATACATTCATTATTTCCACTTGCAACATGTCAATTCCCAAAGCAGAAAATATCTTTTCTAAAGCCTCCTGCACATTGGCGGGCACAGTGGCTATGCCTTGGTAGCCTACCATAATAATTACTTTTTTAGCGATTAGCTGAACTGCTACTGGCTTTATTTCTACCGGATTATGCACCGAAACTATTGGCTTGCTTACTGGTATTTCCTGTTTTGGTGTTTCTATTTTGGGCAGAACAGGAATGTGAGGTTGCGAAATCGGGGCTTGAGGTGGGGCAGATTTTATAGCTTCTACTTTGGGTTCCGCTGGGGTAGGCTCTGCTGAAAATACTGCGACAGACTCTATCAGGTAGAGGTCTTCATCTATCAAAAAAGGTAAAAAAGATAAATCGTCTTCGGGAGTAAGCATCAGTTGAGGTAGGGATTTAGTTTTTTCTCCTCGCCAATAGTGGTGGGTTTGCCGTGGCCGGGATATACTTTGTAATCATCATCCAAAGTAAAAAGTTTGGTTCTGATGCTGTGAATTAAGGTTTGAGCGTTGCCACCAGGCAAATCGCTTCGGCCGATGCTCCTAAAAAAGAGTACATCACCAGCCATTACAGTTTTCGAGACTTTTTCTACAAAGGCCACAGAACCAGGCGAATGACCGGGTACAAAAAGAATATCTAAAACGGTGTTTCCGAATTTGATTTGGTCGCCTTCTTCAAAAAAAGCATCGGGGTCGGCTTCTTCGTACAGTGGCAAACCGTAGTTGGATGCATATATTTTCACGGCTCGCAATTCTTCTACCGCTTTTGGATGAATTTGCAAGGGCAAGCCAAAAGTCAGCTTTACAAAAGCATTGCCCAGCACATGATCGATGTGGCAATGGGTATTGATCAGATGGACAGGCGTGAGCTCATTTGTTTCAATGAAACTTTTAAGCTCTTGTTTCTCCTGGGCATCGTAGCAGCCTGGGTCGATGATTACACACGATTTGGTTTCATCATACACTATATATGTGTTCTCCTGAATGGGATTGAATGTAAAACTTTTGACTTTAAGCAAAGTATGGCGGTGTTTAAGCATTCAAAATTAATGAAAACTGCGATAGGAATTTATTTATTAAAAAAACCTCACCCCCAACCCCTCTCCTACAGAGAGGGGAGTAGAAACC
>CAZMFZ010000103.1:0-13720 GCA_964565665.1 uncultured Bifidobacteriaceae bacterium
CAAAAGAAAACTCTTTTGAGAATAAGCATCTTTTGTATTTGAACTCCACCATAGGTTATAGATATCAACGAAAGGATGGAGGTTTGTTTTTGAAAGCAAATTTGAATATAATGTCGGGTATTTACGGCCAAGTAGATATAGACGGAAATACTACGATAAGTGAATATTACAGTGGGTGGTTTAAATCTACGTGGTTACACCAACGGCCAGTTATGGCTTGGGGTGGTATTGGCGTAGGGTACACATTCTGATTTATTTTATATCTTTTTATGAGTGTCTAAAATACTTGCCCTATTTGGTGTTCTTCACCCAATAACCGCAAATGGCGGGACTAATACTATATACTTTCCCTAATGCAATATATTATTTTATTTTTTACTATCAGTGTTTTGAGCCAAGCTCAAAGCGCTGATAGTAAAATGCCTTTTAGCGGTTATCTAAGGAAACTAAACCTATCATTTGAAGGTGGCTTTTTCAGGCAAGAGCAATATTACAAAGGCGACCTATCTGTGATTGACCCTTTTCCTTACCCTGTATCTGATCCTTACCCAAAAATTAAATTGGGTTACCAATTAAGTCCAAAACTTAGTGCCGAATATTCATTTTCTTTGTTTAAAATATTAAGTTTCAAAGGCTTTAAAAAGAGTTTTGCATTTAATAATTTTAAGGATGCAGGGGTTGAATTCAGTGCTTACTCGCATGAATTAGGTATAAGGTATCATTTTTAAATCGTTTTCCAATGAAAACAAATCTTGGTTTTTCTCTTGGAGTCCTGCTGTAGTATTCGAAAGTTACGATGATGTAAGGGCAGGTTATGGCTATTCATCAACCTATCAATTCAATGACACAGCGTTTACTAAACAACTTGCAGTCGCTAATTTTTTTATCCGCAATGAAATCTTTGTTGAGCTATATAATAAAAGAAACAAGACTTCTTGGGGCTTGGGAATGGCTTACAAGTTCAATCCATTATTCAAAACTATACTCACCACCGATATTCATTATGAATCAGAGGGCAAAAGAAGGCAAGCTACCAGTTACACCTTCGGAAGTGGCTGGAATATGCTTTTTTTAAGGGTTACTTTCTATTTTAAAGAAAAAAAACCAATTAGAACACACGACTTTTTCAATTAAAAACCTATTGTAAACTATCACTTGATTTTGTTTTTCAAAATCAAGTGTATCAAATTTTGTTACAGATAGCAAAGTGCGGGACTACTCATTATCTGCCGTTACTTGGTCTATTCCTAGGGTTGTTATATCCTTTTTTGCTGTTAATTTGGCATTTTGGATCATAGATACTTCTAATTCATAAGTGGTATTCCCATACAAAAGACTTCAGTGAATTCAATTCATTTCCCTTTGGCAATAAAACTTTGGCACATTGTTTGTGTGAACCAAATGCTTGATTTTCTGCACTAAATCTGCTACTTAAAACCGCAAATGTAATTCCATCAAATTTCTCTAGTAGGAGAGGGTAGTGGGGTTAATGAAACAGCAATTATATTTGTCTTTAATTATCTTTCAAGCAAACTATCTTAATCTCCAATAATTTGATACCAAATTTGATGTTTTCGGGCGTTGCTATGGATGAAGGCGAAATGATTCCTATCATTACTTCTAATGAAGACCCTGAAAAACTGAAGCTGCCCGATTTGCTGCCCATTCTGCCTGTGAGGAACACTGTACTGTTTCCTGGAGTGGTATTGCCCATCACTGTTGGCAGAGAAAAATCTATAAAACTCGTTAAAAGATCGTACAAAGGCGATAAAATAATAGGCGTGGTATCGCAAATAATGCCCGCTACCGATGAGCCTAATCCTGAAAATATATATAAAGTAGGCACTGTGGCTCGCATATTGAAAATGCTTGTGTTGCCTGATGGAAATACTACCATTATCATTCAGGGCATGACCCGATTTCAGATTACCGAAATAGCGCAAGCTGAGCCGTATATTACTGCCAAAGTAAAAGTGCTAAAGGAAAATTTCCCTGTCAAATTAAACAAGGAACAAAAAGCCTTGATGCAGAGCATCAGAGAAAATGCCCAAAAAATATTGCGAATGAACCCCGATTTGCCTCGGGAAGCCCAGTTTGCCCTCGATAATATTGAAAGCCACGCCTTTCTTATCCATTTTTTATCTTCCAATATCAATGCAGATATTATCGAGAAGCAAAAGCTGCTAGAAACAGAAGATGGTATTACTCGTGCAGAAACCCTGCTCGAATACCTGCTGAAAGACTTGCAAATGGTAGAGCTGAAGCGGGAAATTCAGAGCAAAGCATCGTTTGACATAGACCAACAGCAACGTGATTATTTCCTGAGACAGCAATTAAAAGTATTGCAAGAAGAACTGGGACAAGAAAATTCCGACAAGTTAATTGAAGAGCTTCGCCAAAAAGGATTGAAGAAGAAATGGAGCAAAAAAGTAGGCGATATATTTAATAAAGAGCTTAACAAGGCTCTTAAGATGAACAATATGTCACCTGAGTTTCCCATTACGATGAATTACTTGGAGTATTTTATCGAATTGCCTTGGAATGAATATTCTAAAGACAACTTCGACTTGAAGCGTGCACAGAAAATACTCGATTCCGATCATGCAGGATTGGAAAAAGTAAAAGAGAGAATTATAGAATATTTGGCTGTATTGAAGTTGAAAAACGACATGAAAGCTCCTATATTATGTTTATATGGGCCTCCAGGAGTGGGTAAAACCTCGCTCGGTCGCAGCATAGCCAAGGCTTTGAATAGAAAATATGTCAGAATGTCACTAGGTGGCTTGCACGATGAAGCAGAAATTCGAGGGCACCGCAGAACTTATATTGGTGCCATGCCAGGTAAAATTGTGCAACACCTTAAGAAATCACAATCTGCCAATCCTGTTTTTATTCTCGATGAAATAGATAAGATAGGCAATGATTTTCGTGGCGATCCTTCCTCTGCCCTGCTCGAAGTACTTGATCCTGAGCAAAATGCTGAGTTTTTAGATAATTATCTGGATGTAGAATTCGATTTGTCGAAGGTGATGTTTATTGCCACAGCCAATTCGCTCGATACCATTCAGCCTGCTTTGCGAGATAGAATGGAAATATTGGAAGTGACAGGCTATACACTTGAAGAGAAAGTAGAAATAGCCCGCAAACACTTATTGCCAAAGCAGAAAAAAGAAAACGGACTTGAAACGAAAGACTTTTCGATTGCCGATAAGGGATTTGTTAAATTGATTTCAAGCTATACACACGAATCGGGCGTACGTCAATTGGAAAGGCAGATAGGAAAACTCTGTAGAAAAATAGCTAAAGCCAAGGCAATGGAAGAAGCTTTTGTGAAAACTATTCAACCTGAAGATGTAGTACGCTTGCTTGGCAGCGAATTGATAGATAAAGAAATGTACGAAGGCAACGAAACAGCAGGCGTGGTAACAGGCTTGGCTTGGACACAAGCTGGAGGCGAAATATTGCTAATAGAATCGAGCCTTAGTCGCGGCAAAGGAAAGCTCACTTTATCGGGCCAATTGGGCGATGTAATGAAAGAAAGTGCAGTGGCGGCTATGTCGTATTTGCGAGCCCATTCTGATGAACTCGAAATCGATTACCGCATATTCGACCACTACGATTTGCATATCCATTTTCCGGCAGGTGCTGTGCCAAAAGACGGTCCTTCGGCTGGTATCACTATTTTCACTTCGTTGGCTTCCATATTTACCCAACGGAAAGTGAAAGATAAAATAGCCATGACGGGCGAAATTACATTGCGAGGTAAAGTATTGCCAGTAGGTGGAATAAAAGAGAAAATACTCGCTGCCAAGCGAGCAGGCATCAATGAAATAATTCTTTGCAGCAAAAACAGGAAAGATATTGAGGAAATTAAGAAGGAATACATTCAAGACCTCAAAATAAACTATGCTGAAACGGTGGCAGATGTGCTTGCCATTGCTTTACTTGATGAAAAAGTGAAGAATCCGATGAAGTTTGTATTGCCCGAAATAAAGGAAAAAACGGAAGTTGAGGTTTGATTTAGGAAAAATCTGAGATAGAAGTGCGATGAATTCTTCTTCCTGCCTAATTATTATCTGATTTAACGTAGTGGGTGGTACCTTAGATTTCATCACTTTGCAAAATAAACTTTCCCTCTTTACCGCTCAATGCCCTTGAAATCATACTATCGGCTACTTTGGCGGCATGAATGGGTTTGTACTTTTTCATATTGCCAAACAGCAAGGGCGATACAAGTTGGGCAATGCTAAGCCCTATCATCTCGCCCAATCTAAATTGTTCTCTATCGCCCACTAAGAATGAAGGTTGAAATATAAAAATGCCTTTGTAGTTCAATTTCGATACTGCTTCTTCGGTTTCACCCTTTACCTTGCTATAAAAGATTGGTGAATTCGCATCAGCACCGATGGCAGAAATAAGTAGAAAATTAACAGCTTCGCGATTAGAAAAGTATTCGCCCAGTTTTACAATAAAAGTGTAATCTACTTTGTAAAATGCTTCTTTTGTACCAGCTGTTTTCATAGTGGTACCTAAGCAGCAAAACACATCGTCTACCTTCCAAAGTATTTCGAGTTTGGTAAAATCTTCGTAATCAAACGCTATTTGCTTGAGCTTTTCGTGTGTAATTTCCAACGGTTTGCGAACCAAAGCGTACACATGGTCATAATTTGGGTTTTCTAATAGTTTGTACAAACATTGTTTGCCAACTAAGCCCGTGGCACCTGCTATTAGTGCTGATTTCATGTTAAAAAGTATTAAACCCACAGGTGGGCTAGTTAAGTGTTTAAAATTAATTATATAAATTTTCTCAAAACAAACTTCCACTTCCAGCAACTCCTGGAGGCACTTTTTTCAAATGTTTATAAGCTTTTTCGGTGGCTTCTCTGCCTCTTGCAGTTCGTTTTAGATAGCCTTCTTGTATTAAAAAAGGTTCGTACACTTCTTCTATCGTCTCTGCTTCTTCGCTTACGGCCGTGGCTATGGTAGTAAGGCCAACTGGCCCACCTTTGAATTTCTCAATAATGGCAGCCAATATTCGATTGTCCATTTCATCAAGTCCATCTTGATCTACATCTAAAGCTTTGAGGGCTATTTGTGCAATTTCAATAGTAATAGTGCCATCGCCTTTTATTTGGGCAAAATCTCTAGTTCTACGCAACAAATTATTGGCAATCCGTGGAGTGCCGCGGCTTCTGCGGGCTATTTCAAATGAGCCTTCATCATTTATAGGTGTTTTGAGCAAGTAGGCCGATCGCTTCACAATTGTAGTAAGCAAATCGGAAGTATAATATTCCAATCGGGCGTTGATGCCAAACCTCGCCCGGAGTGGGGAAGTCAATAATCCTGCCCTAGTAGTAGCTCCGATAAGTGTGAAGGGATTGAGTGAAATCTGGATAGTGCGGGCATTTGGCCCCGAATCGAGCATAATATCAATTCTGTAATCCTCCATGGCGGAATACAAATATTCCTCCACAACAGGATTTAGTCGATGTATTTCATCGATAAAAAGTACTGAATTAGGTTCGAGATTAGTTAATAATCCAGCGAGATCGCTTGGCTTTTCGAGTACTGGCCCTGACGTGATTTTTATTTCAGCACCAAGTTCATTGGCAATAATACTAGATAATGTAGTTTTGCCAAGCCCAGGTGGACCATGTAGCAACACATGATCTAGAGGCTCATCTCTGCCTTTAGCTGCGGCTACAAACACACGCAGGTTTTCCAATATTTTTTCTTGCCCAGTAAAGTCTTCAAAACTGAGGGGCCGCAATGCCCTTTCAATAGCGGCATCTACAGGCAATACTTCAGTTTCGGGTTTCAGATAATCTTTACGCATAGCACAAATTAAGGCAATTTGTATTGAAAATGATGAAGATTAAAGCTCTCTATCATTTAGTATCAACAATTTACTTCTTTAACATTAATTTGTCCAGAGCTAATTTTTTATTCTCACCATTGTCTTTCACATATTCGATATATATTTTATCAATATTTAAGCCTAAAACAGTGCATTTTTTCATTTTCTTTTCGAGTGTTTTGCTATTGTAGCTTTGAAAAGTGCTGGTATCGCCCACTTCAAATCCGAAATAAGAACGATTAGTGGCGTATTTTGTGGTTTTGAATAAAGTTTCATATTTTGTTTTCTTATTCACTTTCATTTTATTGCCATCTATATAATCAATCAAAACCTTATTATTTGATAGATGCTTCTTTAATATTCCTTTAGCATACTTTTTTTCATCGGGATAATATGCGAATTCATGCAAAATGCTTTCACCAACAATAAAACCATTAATAAGGGGTAATTCTATGATTTTTTCAGACAGCCTAGAGGTGTCTTTTTGATATTCATTGCAATCGTATACTTCGGCAGAAACAGTTACTAAAGTGCGTGAGTAGAATAATAAGAAGCTATTTTTATAATCCACACTCAGATTTGTCAGCTTAATTCCTTTTTTATATGGAAACTTTTGGTATAGATCTTTTTTAGCTAGTAGAATCAAAGCGTCTTTTTCCAACCCCCCAAGTCCAAATAATTTGGATGTTGCGGCACTACCAAACCCAATGTAAACCAAAGGGCAATCTATATGTGAGCCAGTAGATACATTGCCAGTGTGAAATGCACAGGAGCTAAGCAAAGCAATTAATATAAATGGTAAATTTTTCATGCGTTATTTTCAAGCCGTGTCAATAATATGCCGAGTAAATATACTTGATATTTTAAAAGCTACAATGAATATAGAAATTTGGTGGACTCGTATTTATCTAAATTAAACTTTATATACAGCATTAATATGTATATTTTCGCATCTTAAATGCTTTAAATTTAATAGTAATCCTTCTAATTTTTCAATTATGAAATATGTATTATTGATTGCTGCGGCCTTGTTGCTAATGCAGTCCAACGCTCAAGTTACTATGCCCATCACCAGCCCTCCGGCCACTGTTACCCAAAAAGTAGGTATCGTTGATGTAAAAGTAGAATACAATCGCCCTGCTGTGAAAGGCCGTAAAATATTTGGCGGTCTTTTGCCATTCGACCAAGCTTGGAGAACAGGAGCCAACGCCCCTACCAAAATTACTTTTAGCGACTCAATTATGATTGGGGGCAAAAAAATTGCAGGTGGTACTTATAGTCTTTACACCATTCCGAGCAGCAAAGATTGGACTATCATTTTGGGAAAGAAACCGACAGTGTACGCAAACGATCATAAAGAGGAAGACGATGCCGTTCGTTTTAAAGCTCCAGTTGAAACACTTCCTTATTTGGTAGAATCTTTTTCAATCAGTTTTGAAAATGTGGTAAAATCTACTGCCGATGTGGTACTAAAATGGGAAAACACAGCAGTGAAATTTACTATTGAAAATGATGCTGACAAGAAAATAATGGCTGAAATAAAAGCCAAAACTGAAAATTTAGATACGTATTGGGCAGCGGCCAATTATTATTTCGACAACAGTAAAGACTTGAAACAGGCCGCAGAGTGGGCTACTAAAGTGGTAGAAAAAAATCCACAATTTTGGACATACAATTTGAAAGCTAGAATACATGCCAAGGCGGGCGATTGCAAAGCTGCGGTTGAAGCTGCTAAAAAATCGATTGAGCTTGCCAAAATTGCGAAAAACGATGAATCAGTAAAAGCCAACGAGAAGTTAATGGCAGATTGCAAACCAGTAAAGTAATCAAAATTCAGTTTTGAGTTGCTTTTAAATTAAAAAGCCTCTGCCAATTACCTTAATAAAGGGGACTGGTAGAGGCTTTTGTTTGAGGTATTTTTAAAGCTATTTGAATATTGTAATTTTTAAGGTTTAAAAATTAATAATGATCTCTGCAAGAAAAAATAACTATGGCTTCTTGTTGTACTTCATATATTAATCGGTGTTCGTCATTGATTATTTAACCCGAAAGATTACCTTTAAGAGGTTTCTGGCTTACCTATTACCTTCAAATGGCGAACTTCTGGTTTCTTCAATCAATCTTATCAGCCTTTTAAAGCATACTTTGTCAATGGAAGCCCAGTCAGTAAACTCTTCAAATGTATCATCAATAAACACAATTTTCCTCATTTCTATGCTGAGCCAAACTTTTCCATAAATTCATTTCCCTCAAATATTACTTTGTGTGCCTCCGTAAATTTATCGGAAGATTTTAATAATTTTTCATACAGAGGTTTGTTTTGCATAATTCGTTCACTTTCATCAGTCTCCTCTTCTATTAAAATAGATATCCTTTCTGATTTGAAAGTTTTTTTGATTGATTTAATAAAATTTGAGTCTAACTCGTTTTTTCGAATACTATAAGTTGCAATCATAATTTTAAATTAATAAAAATACGACTAAATCAATATTTCTCCAACCCCCAATTTTTTTTCTAACAATAGCCAATTGGTTTTTTTGTAAAAATATCGCTCTGGGTTTGTTATTTTGCCTTGATAGAAATTTTAGATTTCCGATTGTCCAAATTGTCTTGAATTGAAAAATTTTCTGACTTAGTTAGTAATCCTATATCAGGCAACGAAAGTATTTTTTAACCTCAACTATTGTTTTCATTTCCGAAAGTAAATTGCCCTAATAAAGGTGGCTGGTAGAGGTTTTTGTTTGTAGTTAAATATTTACCTTAGAGGCATTATTTTATATTTGATTTTGAAAACTATGGAAAGAATTGTAATGTTTTTACATCCCTACATGATATTCCAATTTTAAAGCCGAATGATTTTTACACTCATTTTAATATTTAGCATTGCATCAACCAAAGCCACTATTATCACACAATATGACAGCAAAAAAGCAGGAATGGGGCAGTAGGGTAGGGTTGGTATTGGCCATGGCGGGAAATTCAGTAGGGCTGGGAAATTTCTTAAGATTTCCTGTACAGGCTATTCAAAACGGTGGTGGTGGCTTTGTAATTCCATATTTGATTTGCTTTTTGCTCATTGGCATTCCTTTGTTGTGGGTAGAATGGGCTTCGGGCAGGTTTGGTGGCAAACACGGCTACCACGCCACTCCCTTCATCTTTGAGAAAATGAGTGGCGGCTCGAAAGCTTGGAAATATGTGGGCGTATTGGGCTTATTTAGCACAATGGGCGTGGCTACCTATTATTGTTTTATCGAATCGTGGACTATCTCCTACACCTTCAAATCGGCTGTTCATTTATTTACAGGCATGAACCAAGCCGAAGTAGCTGCTTACTTCGGCAAGTATATTGGTATGGAAACGAGCTTCTTAGGTATTCCCTTTGAAGCTTTATTTTTTTACACCTTATGTGTATTGCTCAATACTTGGATATTATCAAAAGGATTAAGTGGCGGAATTGAAAAAGTAGCTAAAATCGGAATGCCTATGCTGATTGGGTTTGGAATATTTTTGGCTGTGAGAGGTTTGACTTTGGGTAATTCAGGTGCACCCGTAGGCTGTACGGATTGCGATGCTTTTGCTGGACTCGATTTTTTATTCCGACCGCAATTCACCAGTTTATACGACCCTAAAGTTTGGCTTGCAGCAGCAGGACAGATATTTTTCACACTTTCAGTAGGTATGGGTTCCATACAATCGTACGCTTCATTTGTGAAATCGAATGAAGACATTGTCCTCAATTCTATGTCGGCTGGATGGATGAATGAATTTGTGGAGGTAGTAATAGGTTCGCTCATAGTTGTACCCATTGCTTGCGGCTATTTAGGTTTAGATTGGGTAATGAAGAATGCGGGATTTGCTATGGCATTTCAGACTATGCCTTTTTTGTTTGATAAATGGGGCTTGGTATTAGGTACTTTTGGAGGTGTTTTCTGGTTTGGGCTTTTATTTTTTGCTGGAATAACCTCGTCACTTGCTATGTGTACGCCTTTTATTTCATTTACCATGGACGAATTTAAGTGGTCGCGAAATAAGGCTTCGTTTTCAGCCGGGGCATTGGTATTTTTGGTTGGCTTGCCTTGTGTATTCTTTTTCAATAAAGGGGTGTTTGACGAATACGATTACTGGACAGGCACAATTTCTTTATTTACTTTCGCTTTGTTGGAATCTATTCTTTTTGGTTGGGTATTTGGCATAGATAAAGGCTGGCACGAAATTAATCAAGGGGCAGATATTAAACTATCAAAGCTTTTCAAGCCGATTATTAAATATGTGACCCCTACAATGCTATTAGCTATTTTCATTGGTTCGGCATTCAATCCGGTAGGTAACGATTGGGCTAAAGCTTTCAAGGGCAATTGGGAATTTGATAAAAATAGCATTGTGGGCAAGATTCAAAACAAAGGATTTGACTTAAATAGAAGTTGGTTTTCAGATTATCAGGAATGTGATGTAGAAGGAATGGTAACCGAAATTGGACCCGTTGGGGAAGATTATTTTTATATTCAAATATCAAAAATAAACTATGATACAGGAGAGATACTGCCTGTGAAGCGATACACCTATCATTATAAAGTAAAATTGAAGGTATCGGAAAATGACTTTGTGAAAAAAGGAACGAAGCTGGTTCGGGGCAGTTTTGTGAATGATATTTTCTATATCGATGCCAGCAGGCTATTGTTACTTGCGTTTTTTGCTTTGTTTGCCATTATGGTTTCAAAGGCTTCGAAAACACGAAAAAGGCTGAATAGCCGTTTGTAACATTGGAAGAAGAATATTCAGAACATTTTTTATCAATACCTATAACTTTACACTTAAATTTCCCATATTTGCAGCCCAATTTCAAGATTCCGTAGCTTCAGCTAGAAAGAGCATCTCGTTTAAGATGGGAAGGTTATTGGGATTGAGATTGTAAATTTAGTAAAAAAGATTCCGTAGCTCAGCTGGATAGAGCAACTACCTTCTAAGCAGTAGGTCATTGGTTCGAATCCAATCGGGATCACAAAACAACATCAAATAATTCAGAAGCCATTAAACCGAATTTAATGGCTTTTTTGTTTGGTTTTTATTGCCCTGAAAAGGCGTAATCTGCAACAGATTGAGCAGCCTTCGCTTATTTACCCACCACTTCAAACCGTACTCTTTCGCTTTCTCCGGCTTCGTTTACTATATTCAAAGTGTGCTTTCCTATGCTTGGGCTAAACGACATTTGGTGAAATCGGATGGTGCTACCCACGTAATTATTATCCAAATGCCAAAAGAGCTTGCTTTTTGTGTGCTGATTGGCTACTTGAAACACGCTGCTACCTATATTTCCCGCCAACTCTTTAGGCACAAATATTTTGGTGCCATTCAAAGGATATATAATTTCAAATGAGCTCTTGGCTTGCAAATCGATTTTACAATCAGGTCGAAATTGTGGCATTTTCTTGTAAGTGAGGCTTTTTAATTTGAAATACAGCTCCATGGTGGGTGGAAGGTAAAACCATTTTACTGGCACCATTTTCTCCATATCCTCACACGAACTATTTACCCTATTTTTAAGGGTTTTATCAAG
This sequence comes from uncultured Bifidobacteriaceae bacterium, assembly GCA_964565665.1. Lineage (GTDB taxonomy): Bacteria > Bacteroidota > Bacteroidia > Cytophagales > UBA9547 > CAZMFZ01. The sequence continues at coordinate 11,412 of CAZMFZ010000103.1, forward strand.
GAAAATAGTTTTACAATAGCTGCAAGTAGCCACAATTGCTCCTTTTTGCTGCACCAATAGGGTGTCAGTAGATTCGCAATTTTCACTTACTTTAAAACCGCTGTTGTGGCACACTGCCAAGTTTATCATATCATTGAGGGGTTTTTCAAACCATTGGCGAGAACCCAATTGTCGAAACACTTCAAATAGTACAGGAGCTGCACAATTGATGCCTGTAAGTTGGTGCCGTCCTTCACCGTCTGCATTGCCTATCCACACGCCAACCACGTAATCGGGGTTGCACCCTATAGCCCAAGCATCGCGGTTACCGAAGCTAGTACCCGTTTTCCAAGCCAATTTTATAGACGAAGAAAAATTTTTCCAACCTATTTCCAAATCAGGTCTTGATACTTCATTCATCGCATCAAAAGTAAACCAGATGGAAGAGGCACTCAATATATTGGTAGAAACAGGCTTGAGCAAATACCTCAAATAGGCATCTTGCTTCAATATTTTACTATCATATATTGCCTTTCGATAGTCGAAATCGAAATAAACACCTTTGAATTTATTGTAATGCCCGAGACTGCGTGCCATACTTGCATAGGTGCTGCACAAATCCCATAGCGTAGCCTCTCCACCGCCTAAAATGATGGAAAGCCCGTAGTGAGCGGCTGGTTTTGTGAAGGTAGATAGCCCAAGCAGTTGCAAGTTGTTTCTAAATTTTTCAATGCCGTATTCCTGCAGCACTCGCACTGCTGGCACATTGAGCGACCTCGACAAAGATTTTTTGAACATCACCGCACCATCGTAGCCAAAATCGTGGTTTTTGGGAGCGTAGCCTCCAATAATAGTGGGAATATCGGGTACGATTGATTGACCTAAAAGCCTGCCTTCATTCAAATTCATTGCGAATAAAAATGGTTTTAGTATGCTGCCAGTGCTGCGTGGCCTTTGAATGAGATCCACATCAAAACTATTGGCTTCATTGTGTTCATTTTCTACATTGCCCACATAAGCAAGTGTTTTGCCAGTTTTAACATCTAGCACTAGCACTGCTCCATTGTATATGCCGTTGGCAACAAATAATTCATGGTATTTTCTTAAAATCTCAGTAGCTCTATGCTGAATATTGGCATCGATAGTAGAGAATATTTGCTCATTTTTATGACCATCTTTTATGGCTTGGTCAAGTAAATGTGGGGCAGCTTTGGGCAATAGAAGCGGCTTGGTGGGTATTGGTTCAAGCAATGCGAGTCGATAGGTTGATGTGTCAATTTGGTGCAATAGCCATAGTTTTTTAAGCAAATTGTCTCTTTTTTTCTTTAAAAGGCCTTCGTTTTGCCCGGGAAATATGCGTGAAGGGTTGTTTGGCAACACGGCAAGCAATGCCGACTCTGCCCACGAAAGTTGTGATGGATTTCTGCCATAATATCGCCAAGATGCCGCCTCAAGGCCTACAATATTGCCACCAAAAGGGGCTTTAGAGGCGTATAATCGCAATATTTCTTGCTTGGAATACTCCGTTTCGGTGCGAAGGGCTACCAAGCCCTCTATGAATTTGGCGAGAATAGAGTTTCCTTTTCTATGGGTTTGCAGCCTTGCCAATTGCATGGTGATGGTGCTGCCACCGCTTACTATTTTGCCATTGCGAAAGTTTTGTAATAAAGCTCTGCCCACGGCAATAGCATCTATACCTATGTGAGTGTAAAATCTTTTATCTTCGTAAGTGGCAATGCAGCTGGCAAATTTTTGCGGCACTAATGTGTCGGCTGCAAATCGCCATTGCCCGTCATCGGCTACTTTTGCCCCCAGCAGATTTCCCTTATTGTCAAATAGCACGCTGCTGAAGCTTGTATTTTGTTTGTAGTAGGGGAGAATGAAATAAAAGCCGATACTGGCAATGCTGACGAATAAAAAAAGCAGCAGCCACCATTTGTATTTCACTAAAATATTCATGTGTAAAAATAGAATTCTTTGTTCAATTTTTACCTGAAATATACTAGCATTGTAGGTGAATTGAAGTAGGAAATGGGGAATTGCAGTGTTTCGGTTTGCCAGACGGCAGACCGAAGGGGATGATTTTATTTGAAATAAAACAAGGCTACTATTTTAATAGAAGGATTTATGCTGCCTCCAAAATTATAAGCTGTTTTAGCTTTGTTTTTATTGTCAGACACTGGTTCCGTTACATTTATATAGGAATTTGAAGTATTAGCTCCTGTGTTTGGATCGTAATTATTGATTACTTGTAAATAACTAGATTCTCTATGAGATTTAGATTCAATATTAAGTCCATAATTAAAATTGACAACATTGAAACTACATTC
>CAZMFZ010000104.1:0-13574 GCA_964565665.1 uncultured Bifidobacteriaceae bacterium
TCTACCCAATATTTCAAAACCCTCAATTAAAAACTAATTGTCGATAAATTCTCCAAAAATATAATAGCCGCACACAAAAAGCCATGCAAAAGCAAATTATTCTTCCATCAAATACTAAAGGACAGTCATTTTTTGATAATGTATATCAAGTAGTGCGGCTTGTTCCCAAAGGTAGAGTTTCAAGCTATGGTGCAATTGCTCAATATTTGGGAGCAAAAGGCAGTGCCAGAATGGTTGGGTACGCCATGAATGCCGCACATATATTGACCGATGTTCCTGCCCAAAGGGTGGTAAACAGGCAGGGCTTGCTTACAGGTAAGCACCATTTTTCCAATCGTGATACCATGCAAAAGCTGCTGGAAGACGAAGGTGTGAAGGTTGAAAACGATAAGATAGTAGATTTTAACAATATTTTCTGGAATCCTTCAATTGAATTAATTTAAGTTTATATTTAACATAAAATTAGCCCTACCTGCACTTGACATGAAACGTATTTGTTACATCCTGATTTTCTTAAGCCTATATTTGGCAGCGTTTGCTCAAAAAGGGAAGTTTTACCTAACCCACTACGCTCCCACTAACGACCAGCTCACCAACGACAATTTTGCCATAATGCAAGATGCCAAGCAGCAAATGCTTTTTGCCAATAGCAAAGGTGTGTTGAAGTTTGACGGCAGGTATTGGCAGCTCATCAATACCCCGAGTACTGCCCTTTCTATAGCTAATTATAAGGTTGAAGAAGAAAACTTTATTGGTTGTATAGATGATATTGGCTATATAGAAATAGACCGAAGTGGGGGTGAAATCTACAAATCTATTGCAAGTTTCAAAACCAAACCAGCCTATTTTTCGAAAGTAGTTACCAATGCAACCTATGCCTATTTTCTTGGCAAAGACGTCCTTATTCAATATTCTAAATCAGAACGGAAAATAACCGGCAAGTGGGCAGCAAGCTCAGGATATTTCTTCTCCCATCTGTTTAATATTGGCGAAAATATATTTGCATTCGACCCGCAAATGGGCTTTTTTGGTTTTGAACAAGGCAAATTGGCCGCACTAAAAACCGACATTACCTCGCTCCCAAGTTTGGCTTTCGCAGGCATGGCCGATGCTGATAGGGCTATTTTGGGTACAGGCAATGGCAAATTATTTTTTTTTAATGGTGTATCTCTCACTGCCTTAGCAACAGAAGATTCTACTTATCTGAAAAATTCAGTGCCTTTCGATGCTGTGTTGCTCAACCCCAATTTATTGGCTATTGCCACTGCCAAAGGTGGGGTAGTACTCTTGAACCCAACCAATGGAGCTAGTGTATCTATTGTAAATTTTTACAGTGGCTTGCCTGATGACGAAATATTGTCTATTGGGAAAGATAGCCAATCAGGCCTGTGGATTGCTCACGAATTTGGTCTTACCCGCCTCGATTATTTTCTTCCTTTTAAGAATTATAGTGCCTTTCCGGGGCTAGATGGCAATATAACATCGGCACTTACCTATCAAAATAAGATTTATTCAGGCACAAATGAGGGTCTATTTTCCCTCGAAAAAGTAACTGACTATGCGGCATTGGCCAAAGTATTAAACCAAAAAAGAAAGCTTAATGTGAAGGAAAAGGATGCTGCAATCGAAAGAAACAGAAAAAAATCTACCCAAAAGAAAAATGTACTCTCACAGCTTAGAGATTTTTTCGCTACTGAAAATGCCGAGCCTGCAAAACTAGAGCCTCAGGCACAAACTAATGAAGCGAAGGCTAAAGAAAAACGGTTTTTAGGGATATTTAAAAGAAAACAGAAAGACGAACCTACAGTAACTAAGTCTACACCTGCCAAAGTAGAAGTAATAAAACCCGTTGCAAAGCCTACTCCCAAACCAGCACCTGTGCGTGTAAAGAGGGTAATTCCTAAAATTATTAGTCCTAAAGTAGTAAAGAATTTGGACCTTGAAACCGTAACCTATGCCTACAAAAGAATTGGAGGCATTGACGGTAAAGTGCGGCAATTGATGCTTTACAACGGCAAATTAATAGTGCTTACCAACAATGGATTGTATGAACTTTCGGGCAATGTGGTAAAGAAAATTTACAATGAGCCTGTTACTTGTGTGTACGTGTCGAAAGATAAAACTTTGCTGTATGTGGCCACAGATTCTCGCAGTTTGCTCGTGTTCAGGGTTAATGGAGCTGATTATACAGAATTAAAAAATATTGGAGGATTTACAGAAAAAATATCAGGAATTGGTGAAGACGAAGCCCGTAATGTGTGGATGTGTTTTAACAATTATCTCATAAAATTTAATGATAGAAATTTAGTGGCACCCGATACACTGAAAATTGAAAATCCATTTTCAGAAGACGTGCATTTGATTTCACAAAATGGCAAAATGTATTTCCTACTCAATTCCAGTGCCTACTACTACGATGAGAGCAAGAAAAAAATAATTGCCGATACCATGCTCATCAAGGCCAACAATGGCTTTTTGAAAATAATTCACTCGCAAACCAGTGCCGTTTGGTACCAATCTGAAAACGAATGGAAGGTTTTTTCAGAGGTAGCAAAAGCGAATCCAAATTTTATGTACCTGAGTTTGATTAAAGATATTTTGCAAATATATGTAGATGAAGACCAAAAAAACCTATGGATAGCCACCAAATCAAACAACCTATATCAATTCGACATCAGCAATAAGTCAGAATTGAAATTCACACAAAATATTTTTCTCAGAAGTATAAGTGATAAAAAAGGAAACCAACTTGATATTAGGAAAATAGAATTGAATGAAGAATCTGGCAATGTGAGCTTTGCCTTTATCAACCCCGAGTATATAGATAATCAATCGCTGCAATACCAATATAAGCTATTGGGGATGAGCGAAAACTGGTCGGAGTGGAATGTCGACAATAAAATCATATTTAACTACTTGCCAAGCGGTAAATACGAATTGATAGTGCGAACCAAAAATGCCCTCAATCAAATAAGGGAAAGTCAACCTCTTAAATTTAGTGTAAGGCCACCTTATTGGAAAGAATGGTGGTTTTACTTGGGTGAATTGGTATTTTTTGGAGGGCTTTTGTTGCTTTCTATTTGGTTGAACAATGTAACGAACCAGAAAAATGAATGGATAAGCAAAGGCCTTACTTTTCTCACCATAGTAATGATGATTGAGTTTATAAATACGATATTTGAGTCATATTTGAAATTTCAAGATTCACCCGTACTTAGCTTTTTAATTCAGGTGTTTTTGGCCATATTAATTTTGCCATTTGAGCGCATATTGTCGAAATTTATTGTGCACGACTCTAAACGCACAATTGCAGCGGTAAAAAATGTAACCCGCAAACCAAATAAGAAACTAGATGGCGAAAATGAAGCTGGGCAAAATGAGAATTAGGAACAACTATTTAAAACTGTGCCTCTTTTGATCCCTTTCAAATATTGTGTTTGCTTCGACAGTTATTTGCTATAATTTTGGAACCGCTATTTAGATTTACCATTTACAGAAATACCCTCATATAATATGCAAAAAGTTCATTTTATAGCCATTGGCGGTAGTGCAATGCACAATCTGGCTTTGGCTTTACATGAAAAAAGATTTATAGTTACTGGTTCAGACGATGAAATATTCGAACCCTCACGGTCACGACTATTAGCAAAAGGAATATTGCCAGCCCAAATGGGCTGGTTTGCACAGGAAAATATCCACGCCAATCTTGATGCCGTTATTTTAGGTATGCATGCCAAGGCAGATAATCCCGAATTATTAAAAGCCCAAGAAATGGGTCTGAAAATATATTCTTATCCTGAATATGTATATGAGCAATCAAAACACAAGCAAAGAATAGTGATAGCTGGAAGCCATGGCAAAACCACCATTACATCTATGATTTTGCATGTGTTGAAATTTAACAATAAAAATTTCGACTATTTGGTTGGTGCTCAAATTGAAGGTTTCGATACTATGGTCAAGCTTTCAAATGCCCCACTTATTATAATTGAAGGCGATGAATATTTGGCATCTACCATTACCAAAGTACCTAAGTTCTTGCAATATAAACATCACGTAACGGTAATTAGTGGAATTGCTTGGGATCATATCAATGTATTTCCCACTTTTGAATTATATAAAAAACAGTTTGAAATGCTAGTGAATGCTACACCAAAATCGGGAATTATCATTTACAATACCGATGACAAAGTGCTGGCTTCCATCTTAAAACCTATAAAAAGAGAAGATATTCACAGAATTGAATATGTAGAACACAAAAGCAAACGCAAAGAAGGGCAAACTTTCCTTTCGTTCAACGATGAAAAAGTGCCTGTAAAATTCTTTGGTGAGCATAATATGTATAATGTGCAAGCTGCCAAAGAAGTGTGCATGAAATTGGGTGTGTCGGAAAACGGATTTTACAATGCTATTCAAAGTTTCAAAGGAGCTGCCAATCGCCTTGAGTTGCTTGCAGAAAACGCATCTACAAAAATTTTCAAAGATTTTGCACATGCACCATCCAAATTGCTGGCCACTACCAAAGCCGTAGCTGCTCAATTTCCCAAGAAACGACTGATTGCCGTGTTGGAATTGCATACATTCAGCAGCCTTAACAAAGCTTTTCTCAACCAATACGAAGATACTTTTGATAAGCCCGATACTGCAGTAGTTTATTTCAACCCTGAAACTATCAAGCACAAAAATCTACCCCCTATTTCTGTTGAAGAAATAAAAAAAGGCTTTAATAAAAGCAAACTCGATGTATTTACTGATAGCAAATTGCTGGTAGAATTTATTAAGAAGCAAAACCTGAAAGATGGTGTGCTATTACTAATGACCTCTGGAAACTTCGATGGTATTAACTTGAAAGAGTTTGCTAATGAATTGATTTAGAGATAAAAAATATAAGACATAAGAAATGGGAGGTGAGACTTAGGACGTAAGACGATAAAAAATCTTCCAGTATTTTATTTATTCAATTATCATTATCAAAAAACAAAAAGTCTTAAGTCTTTTGTCTTACATCATAATCTTACCTCTCAAAATGAACTTAAATCTCAAAAAGCCGCTCGTTTTCTTCGACCTTGAAAGCACAGGTTTAAATATGGCAAATGATAGAATAATTGAATATTGTTTTATCAAACTTATGCCCAATGGAGAGAAGAAAACACTTCAAAAACGCCTTAATCCAGGCTTTCCCATCCCGCCTTTCATTACACAACTTACTGGTATTTCAGATGCCGATGTGGCCGATGCTCCCAAATTTATTGAGGTAGCCAAAAACGTGGCTCAATTTATGGAAGGTTGCGATTTGTGTGGATTTAATATTCTTAAATTTGATGTGCCAATGTTGGTCGAAGAATTTCTGAGAGCCAATGTAGATTTTAAAACTGAGGGTCGCAATTTGGTGGATGCTCAAAAGATATTCCACCTAATGGAACCAAGAAATTTGGCAGCAGCATACAAATTTTATTGCAAAAAAGAACTAGAAAATGCCCACAGTGCCGATGCAGATACTGAAGCCACATTTGAAATATTAGTTGCTCAAGTGGCGAAATATGAGAATCAGGAAGTGAAAGACGATAAAGGGGTATACATTCCTGTGAAAAACGATATGGCTTGGCTTCACAAGTTATCAGTTTCCAATAATGTAGATTTGTCGGGTCGTTTTGTGTATAATGATAAAGGCGAGGAGCTGGTGAATTTCGGCAAACATAAAGACAAGCTTGTAAGTTGGATACTTAAAAATGAGCCTTCGTACTACGATTGGTTTATGAAAAGCGATTTTCCACTTGATTCCAAACGAAAATTCACAGAAATCAAAATTAGAGAAATGTCGAACAAATAATGTTCTTCATCTAAATTTGATATATTTGAAGGCAGAATTATTTATTATTGTTCAATATTAAATAAACCCCAATTATGGCTCTTGAGAACCTAAAAAATGTTCTTGTAGTTGACGATAACGATACCGATTTGCTTATAGCGAAGATTGTGATTGAAAAATCAGGCTTTAAAGGCATTGTTATCACTAAGAATTCAGGTAAAAGTGCTCTTGAGTATTTGGAATCTGTACAAAATACCCCCGATTTGTGGCCAAACGTAGTGTTTTTAGATATTAATATGCCTGTTGTAAATGGGTTCGTTTTTCTTTTTGAATACGAAAAAATGAGTTCCGCTTTTAAAAACAAGTGCAAGATAGCCGTACTTACCAGCTCCGATAACAAAACTGATATGGAGCGTTTTTTGGTGAGCGATGCCGTTATCGACTTCGTTTCGAAACCCATTTCTATTGAAGGCTTTCGCACGGTGGCAGAAAAATACAATCTTTAGCAAATACATTTTTTATTTCTGTGGCTACACATTTACAAAATCTTAGTTCTCAATCTATAATTGAAAAGCATAATTTTTCAAAGTATAAAATAGGGATTGTGGTAGCCGAATGGAACCCAGAAATTACCCAAGCATTGCTCAAAGGAGCGATTGAAAGGCTTGTTAAAGAAGGAATTTACAAGCGAAATATCATTGAAATTCCCGTACCGGGAAGCTATGAACTTAGCCTTGGCTCTCAATTTTTAGCTGAAAAAGCCGATATAAATGCTGTAATTTCACTTGGTTGCATTATTCAAGGTGATACCCCTCATTTCGATTATATTTGCCAAGCTGTTGCCAAGGGCATTGCTGATGTTAATTTGAAATACAATAAACCGGTAGTTTTTGGAGTACTCACCACATTAAATCAGCAACAAGCCATAGATAGGGCAGGGGGAATTCATGGCAACAAAGGCGATGAAGCAGCCATTACAGCCCTAAAAATGCTCATAGCTAAAAAGAAACTTGATAAAAAAGTAAAGTAAGAGCTAATCTTATTGCTATTAAAACTCCAATTTATTAAATCCAAAATGGCAAAATAGTTTGAATTTTAGACGAAAATCTTCTAAATTAGAATTTTAAAAAAGCCAATGGACAAACGTACTTTCATCAAAAACTCCGCAGTATTGAGCGGTGCAGTTTTACTGTCAAATCAAATACAGGCAATTGAACTCATAACAGCCGAAAAACAATCAGAACCTTTCTCGCTGCCCATTCTTTCAATCAGTTACGATGCCTTAGAGCCGCATTTCGATAAGCTAACGATGGAAATTCACCATTTGAAACACCATCAAGCCTATATAAACAACCTCAATAAGGCAGTTGACGGTACCAAGATGGAGAAATTAACTATAGAAGAAATATTGACAAATGTATCGAAATATCCTGTAGCAGTTCGCAACAATGGCGGTGGGCATTACAACCACAGCTTCTTTTGGAATTTACTTTCCGATAATGCAGGTGGCGCTCCACTTGGCAAATTGGCTGCTGCAATTGCCAGAAAATTCACCACATTCGATAATTTTAAAGAAGAATTCTCGAAAGCAGCATTAGGCCGATTCGGCTCTGGTTGGGCTTGGCTCGTACTCAACGAAACTAAAGAATTGCAAATTTACTCATCGCCAAATCAAGACAATCCTCTAATGGACATCTCGGAAGTAAAAGGTACGCCTTTTTTAGCCTTAGATGTGTGGGAACATGCCTATTACCTCAAATATCAAAACAAAAGGGCAGATTATATTTCTGCATTTTGGAAAGTAGTGAATTGGAGAGTAGTAGAGAAAAAATTTGAATTAATTGTCAAATGAAAAAAGACATTGAAAATACAACTGATATAGAAATATTAATAAATCAGTTTTATGCCAAAGTGGTGAAAGATGATGTAATCAGTGTGTTTTTTAATGAAATAGCCCCAGTAAATTGGGAAAAGCATTTGCCAATTATGGTTGGGTTTTGGGATTTTATTCTTTTTTCAACACCAAATGCCTATTTTGGAAGCGTAATGACGCCTCATTTGCACTTGCACGCACTTAAACCATTCGAAGCACATCATTTTGAAAGATGGTTGTGGCTGTTTAATACTTCTGTTGATGAATTGTTTGATGGAGCAAAAGCCGAAGATGCAAAATTGGCCGCAAAAAATATTGGAGCTACCATGAAGTATAAATTATTAGGTTCTAATAATAAAGAAGGCATATCGACTTAAAAAGTTGAATAGCTTTTTTGCATTTAGGCAACAAAAAATTGTAGAATTGGTTACTTAGCCATATCATTGTATATTAATTCGAAAATAAGCACTTCACACTTTCCCCCACAATATGATTTGAAGCTCTACGTTAACTAAATACGTAACACATGATGGATTTAAAAAAGGTAGATGATGCAGAACTTGTTTCAATATACCGTTCCGGAGATGACCGAGCTTTCAAAGTGCTTCTTAGCCGTTATAAAACAAAAGTTTACACAACGGTTTTGTACATTGTAAAAGACAGAGATATTGCCAACGACATCACGCAAGATGTGTTTTTCAAAGTGATTGACACTATTCGCGATGGTCGTTACAATGAAAATGGAAAATTCCAACAATGGGTAGTTCGCGTTGCCCACAACTTGGCTATCGACCATTATCGTAAAAACAAAAAACACCAAATGGTGCGTGATGACGATGATTTTAGCATTTTCAACACATTGCCGCTTGGCGTAGAAGGTATAGAGCGAACTATCATGCAAAAAGAGACGAAAGCTTTGCTCAAAGAACACATCCAAAAGTTACCCATCGAACAAAAACAAGTTTTATTAATGCGTCATTTTGCAGGCATGAGTTTTCAGGAAATAGCAAGTTTTACTGGAGTGAGTATAAACACTTCTTTAGGTAGAATGCGATATGCCTTGATAAACCTGCGGAAGATGTTAACCCCGTATTATGAGCACGAACCCCACTATTACCCTTAGTTTGCATGGCATCAGCTATGCGTATGGCGAGCTTTCTGGAATGGAAAGAGAGGAATTTAAATTGCAAAAGATAATTAATAGTTGGCTGTACGAAGAAGTAGAAGAAAATCGAAAGCTCCGACACGAAATCGATAACAGCCAACTAAACCCTAATATTTCAACACTTAAAAATATTTTAGCCTATTCAAAAAAAGTTTACTAAATCAATTCATTTGAGCATTTTTTTAAAAAACTGGATGCTTCCTAATTCAAAATTGCAGCTACCAATTCATCAATTTGTTTTATTTCGCCTGCCAGATATTTTTTTATGTCTGTCCGCAACCTACCAAGCTGCATAGCTGCGAGTGGAGTTTTGGGTGGGTTTTGTGCTACATATTTTGCTGCTTTGTTGTGTGCAGCCTCGCTTAACTGAGCAAGCGAAATATGTGTATTGTCTTTTTCATCAAACTTTGGGAAATATATATCCAATATTTTTTTGTGAACATGCCTAGGACCGAATAAGCCGCGAGCTTGGAAATCTTTCATTTGTAAATTAGGAAGAGCACTATTGAGGATGGAAGTGAGATAATAGGCCTCTTGCAAGGAATGGGTATAATATACGTAGCTAACACTTTCAACAATAAACTCCAAATCCAAATCGGCACGCTTCACAATAGTGGCATTGGCATCTTTGGCAGAGGCATTGTAAAGAACTAAATAGGGAGCATTTAAATTTTGTGAGGTTAAGCCCTGTTGAAAATTCAATCTATCTTGTGCTGACATATTTTTGGATTTTGGTGTTTTATGAATATTCCATATCCTTTCTATATCTTTTGTCCACTTTGCAAAGTGTAAAATTCCATAAGTGATAATATCGTCAGATGACATTATTTTTATCGTTTTATGATTTGAATCGTTTTTTTTAATCAAAATGGGTAGTAAAACTAAATCTGGCTTAAATAGATGAAATGGTAAAATACTTTTAGATAAAGCAGTTCTAAAAATAAATTCCATTTCAATCCTATCCTTAAAATTTATATCCTTCCAAGGCATTTTTGCGTCTTGCTTTACGTGATCGGCAGTGCGTACGGCAAATATTCTATCTTGCCAATCGGGGTTTGTATCCCAATTGTCGGGTAAGGGCTGAGCAATATTTACAAAATAAAAAGTGCGTGGCACAATAGTCGCTCCTTGCTTAAAGCCTTTTTTGTAAGGGTTTACTTGGGTTTGCATGGCGGTTTGCGTAAGCGACAATGCCGAAGATTTGCCTTGTTTCACATAATACCAAGTGGCTGGCAATTCCTTCAATTTGGGCTGGGCTTCTTCCCAATTGCAATTGTGGTAAGGCACATGGCCGGCAAAAACTAAGCCTTTCAGCCCTTCTTTTGGCAATGGCAATTTCGCACCCGAACGCTTGGCAAAGAGTACACAACTTGGTACTCTGAATAAGGGGCTTACTTTGTCCATATCCCAAATTTCACTCAGTTGAAAGCCTTCTGCTTTGGCATTGCGGCTATTGTCGTGGTGATCGGCACTGAAAAAGCTACGTGGAAGTACGAATGCCAATTGCCCACCATTTTTCAAAAAATAGCTACTGCAATAGCTCATAAATATGGCTGCAATTTCTAGATGTGGGTAGTTGGCTACATTCTTAGGTTTTACATGGTATTTTATGGCAAGGGCATTGAGTGTGTCTTGGTATTCTTCGTTTTTAATGCTGCTATAAGTAAACCAAGGTGGATTGCCAATGATATAATCGAACTTACCTGCCAAAAAATAAGGCTTGTAAAGGTTTTGAACGATAAATTTCCAAATACTATCCCTGCCTTTTTCTTTTGCGATTTTGAAAGCAACATATATTTTGTAGAAACTTTCAATGGTTTGGGCATTAAGCCCTCCATTGGTATGGCTCTTTATGAGTAGATTTTCAAAAGCGGCAATGTCCATCTTTTTTGAACTTTGCGAAATATCAGCTGCCTTTTCGCATACTTCTAAAGCTTCATCAAACAGTTTGATATCATCTAAAATTTGGGCAGATAATATGAGTCTTTCCTTATCGATACTCATGGTGAGTGTTTTGCCAAACAATCCCTCTACACCATCAGGAGCTAACAGTGTATTGGCAAGTATCACATTGATTCTTATCGGTTTTTTACTGTTTTTGAGTTCGCTACCTAAGGCTATCAATATATTTGTTTTGGCAATCTGCACACTGAGCGGATGAATATCAATGCCATACACGGCATTGTTCAACTCTTGCACCTCTATAGCTGGATTTAGCATTTTAAGCCTAGTAATGGCTGCCCTTAGAAAGGAACCGCTTCCGCATGAAGGGTCTAATATCTTGCTTTCAGGCTTGAAATCGTATTGCTGCACTATGCGTTCGCAAAGCCAATCGGGGGTATAATATTCACCCAAAGTATGGCGCGTGTCGAGGTCTATCAATTCCTGATACACACCTTTCAATATATCTTCATCTACATTTTCAAAATCAAATCTGCCAATTTCCTGAGCTATTAATCTGAACATTTTTTTCAAGCTTTTGAACGAGCGTTCGTTTTTCACCCAATAGTAAAAGTCGTTATCTACCAAGTTGGCTATGTTCATTTTCTGAAAAGCAGAGCCATCAAGTATTTCCATCAACTTATCATCGGTAATGAATTCATCATCGCTCAACACCGAATAGGCCATTATTTTAGCAAACACGCTCAAGTAGGTGTGAATGAGAAAATTATTGTCGCTCGCATCGAACGAGCCATAGGCGATACTCAAAAATTTTCGCCATTGCTCAATAGCCACATGTATTTCGTTGTATTTTTTTATTTCAACAAAATTGAGGCTCATCTCACGATAGCTTTCTACAAACACAGTGCTTTTATAGCCAAAAGCATCTTCAATTCGCTTCAGAGTGGCTTTTTGCTTTTCTTCTTTAAATAAATAGCTATCTATCCAAAAATAAAAATCTTCGGCATTGGTAGCCGATAGCGAGAAGGAAGCCCCTGTAACTTCATTGAGAATTAGCTCATCTTCTCTCATATTTCCCAATTTTTCAATACAAGAAATGTCGGGTGTAAAAACTTTCCAATGGATGAAATCGGAAACAATTAGGGTGAAATTATAACCTTCTCCAGCATTGAATTGGGCTAATAAATAGCCTGATAATTGCTCTTTGGCATGGACCAGGCTCTTTTTTATGTCGTTTTCAAATTCAATAATTATTTTGTTGTAAAGGGTATCGGCACTACCACGATGTAGTTTGTCTTTCCTAGGAATATTTACCACAGCTCTCTCCGCCCCTTCACTTATAGAGTCAATAATAGAGGCTATTTCGGACTTCCCATCATATAGCCTATGGAGCAAATCTTTGAAAATCTCTTTCTTTGTAAGCTCTTTGCTAGCCTTTTCAATACGCTCTTTGTATGTATTGATAGTGTGTTGCCTCTGCATTGGTATAGTGAAGTAATTGATTGGGTGAAATTACAATTATTTACAAAAAAGCTGATTTTAAAGTATGGTAAATGAGGCAGTAATAGTGATGAAAATAAAAGTATTTGTTGTGAAACTAGGGTTACACAATGGTACTTTTTAGTATCACAACTTGCCAATAGAGTTGGAAACAGGCTTTGGGAGTGCACTGCTGTTGCTCAGTAGAGGTTGAGCATAGGTTTCAAATAATAAATCTCATTTCTCACTAATGCAATAGCATGGTAAGCCCGGTTTGAATCAAATACAGTTTGTCGGTTTGATAATAGTTTTGATACAAAAAACCAGCAGTAAAGCCAAACTGAGCATATCGAGTCTCTGCCAGCAGGTAATTGAACCGAATTCCTGATTCTAATCGTGGGAATATTTGTGTTTTGGAATCGTGCGAAAATCGAAAATCGAATGTGCCACTCAATTGTTCTGTAAATAAAATATCGGCAGATAGGCTATGCTCATTGAAATAAGTAAAGCTCGGTTTTTCGTACATAAATCCGGTGCCTATCCGAAGATAAAATTCCCTTCTAGAAAATATATTGAGCATCAGCACCTGCCAATCGAGTGTTTCGTACATATTACCATCACTACGCTGATATAGATTTGCGTAGCGAAATTCAGTAGAAAGTAAGCCCCAATTTGCTCTTATTTTAGGGATGCTTAATATCGATTTTGGGAAAAATTGGCTGCCTATCGAATCGTTGTCGTACAAAAAAGGCAATGCTCCTAAGGCAAAAAATTCAAAGGAGACAATTCTTGGGTTTACTACTTTAGATTGAATGAGGAAATTTTGATGGTTGATAAACGAACTGAATATCGATTCTATGCCAATACAACAGGCATCTGTGCTTCCAAAGCCGCTCGCGGTGGAAATTTCTGTGGCATCGTAGTTGGCGGAGTTGCTTCTGGTGGAAGGCCTAGAATACCAATTGTAGTTTTGTTGCGGTTGGGTATTGTAATTGTTGTTTGGGGCAGATCGATAAGATGGTTCTTGCCTTGCAGGGGGAGTTGAACTATTAAAGCCGCCTGAATTATTACTTGGTGGTGTAAAATTTCGGTTGATGTTTCTATCGTTCTGGTTGTCTTGCGACCGCTTTTTGATATTATTTACTTGAGCGAGTAAATAATTATCTACCATTAAAAAACAAAAAAGAGATGGGAGAATAAAGGTGTAAAATTTCTTCAAAAGGAGATTATATCGTCTTTCAAATAACTAAAATCTAAGTCAGATATTGCCGATTTCTTTAAAATAATTTACGTTGCCAACGGCTACAAGCCTTGGCAATCGTTTGTTTCAAGAATTTAGTTCCAAG
>CAZMFZ010000105.1:0-13164 GCA_964565665.1 uncultured Bifidobacteriaceae bacterium
TTCTTCCATTGCCAACACATAACTAATAGTGTCCATGCCGCCACCGCCATATTTTGGATCAACCATCATGCCCAAAAAGCCTAGTTCACCCATTTTTTTCATTTGCTCATGCGGAAATTTTTGTTCCTCATCACGCTCTATCACACCAGCCAACAATTCGTTTTGAGCAAAATCTCTCGCAGCCTCTTTTACTGCTTTTTGTTCTTCTGTAAGTTCGAAATTCATAATGAATATTTTTATAAGGAATATTATTTTACAGATATAAGGAAAAAATGTTTGTATTCAGTTTAATTTGTGTGAAGCGATATTAATTTCCATTATTATGAAAAAGAGACATATTTACTTATGGATGCTATTGATTTCTTCTTTATCATGCTTCGGGCAAAATTTAGAATTGTATTTGTCGAAAGCCGAATTGCTTGAAAAACAAGGAAAAAAGGATTCTGCAATTGCAGTTTTAGCATCAGGAATGGCCAGTTTACCTCTTGATTCCACTTATAAACTTTATGTAAAACATGGCTACATTTCTATGAGCATTCAGAAAAATGAAGCTGCTGAAAAATATTTTAAGAAAGCCTTAGATATAAAGCCTTCATTACCAAGTGCTTATGCTGCTTTGGGTTATTTATATATGAATGTAGGCAAATTTGAATTGGCACTCCAAAACTTCAATAAAGCATTTGGCTTTGGAGACAAAACTGAGTTATTAATTTTCTGTCGAGGTCATACATATTGGGATTTGAAGATTTGCGATTCGGCAACTATGGCTATGAATCAGACCATAGCCATGAATCTGCAGCATGAAAATGGCAACTATTTGCGAGGTAGGATTTCTGCTTATTTGGGCAAACACAACGAAGCTTTGCAAGACTACGCCATAGGTTTGCAACTCGTACCGCTTTCAAAGCAAGCCGAAGTATATGGTTACAGAGGCATTTCTTTGTTTGAATTGAAAAAATATGCAGAGGCTTATGCAGACTTGGAAATGTCGACAAAAGGTGGGATGAAAAGACCTGAAATTGTAAGCTGCTATGAAAAAGTGAAGAAGGAGCTTGGTAAAAAGTAAACGACTATAGCCTATAAAAAGTGATATTATTTACCGCATTTATTCAATTATTAAAGTCTTAATGCCTTATTTTGTTTCAAACTAAAATAGGGAGATTCCACACCCTAGTCATCGTTGAAAAATTTAACTCTCCCTCCGGAGTTCGGGGGCAAATAAGCAAATGAAAAGAAGGGATTTTATCACCAAATCGACACTTACTGCTGCGGGGGTAGGCCTGCTTGCAGAAACAGTAGGAATGCAAGTCGCGAAAGCCAATGAAATAAACGAGGCTGCACCACTTGAAACGCAAGCTCCCGCAAATTTACAATCTGGTCCATCCTTTTCAGATGTGATGCTTTCGTCATCAAAAGCGAGAAGCGGAATAACACTTGGCGGCATTGGGGCTGGTGGAGCTGAGTTGAGAAAAGATGGTGTGTTTTACAACTGGTCTATTGCCAATAATCAGCCCAAGGGAACGGGTAAATTTTTTGCGGGCGTAGATTACCAACAAAACAATAAATACGCAGAAACACTTTACCCAAATCAAAGCGACTATATACTTTTTTTTATCCTTAGATATCAAGTAGAGGGAGAAGAACCCAAATTGAAAATACTTCAAATTGAAGAAGGATACGAAGTAGCTGGCGTTCAAATGCACATTTATGAATTTCCTTGGATGCAAGGGGTAGATAAAATTGAATATTCGGGCTGCTTTCCATTCGTAAAACTCAAGTACACCGATGCAGAAATGCCTTTGGATGTAGAATTGAATGCCTGGTCTCCATTTTTACCACACGATGTGAAAAATTCATCACTCCCAGTATTGTACTTCGACTTCAAGGTAACCTCCAAAAGCGAAAAGCCTGTGTCGGTAATGATTACTGCTAATTATAAAAGCATAGTAGGCTACGATATCGCGGAGAAGGTTTGGGAATCTGAGATTATTAAAAAGAGCGATTATATTGCTCATATTTCCAAAATATCGGGTGTTGATGCGAAGGCAAGTTCGGCAGGAGAGATCGCAATGGCATCGCTGAGTTCAGATTCGTCTTACCAAACAGGATGGGGACACCGCCACCAATACCACGAATGGGTGTTGAGAAATAACATTTTGAAAAATGAAGATACCACTGCCACAGGTCGCAATCGCTTTGACAAGGAAAAAAATAAAACCATTGGTGATGCGGCAAATTTCAATGCACTTGCAGCATCTAAAGAGCTGAAAAAGGGCGAAAACCTAACAAATAGTTTTGTAATGGCTTGGAACTTCCCCAATCTATATGACGAAGACCGCAAACTTTTGGTTGGGCATTATTACACCAATTTTTTCCCCACGGCTAAAGAGGCACTTAGTTATGCGGTTGAAAACAAAGAAAGTCTGTACAAAAGCACTAAGAAATTTATAGATGCCTATTACGATTCTGCTGCTCCGCAATATTTGCTCGACTTGGTCAATTCGCAGCTTACCACCTTCATTACCAGCGGATTATTAAGCAAAAAAATGGAATTTGGGGTGATGGAGGGCATCACCCAGCACCAAAGCTGGGGGCCAATCGGCACTACCGATGTAAATATGTACGGAGGCGTGATGGTGTCATCGTTGTTTCCGGAACTAGCAAAATCTACCATGCGCGTGCACAAACTATTGCAGCATCCGGGTGGAGAGATCAGACATAGCTTCAAAAAGGGGTTTGCAACTTTTCTGTCAGGTGAGACGCAAACAGCCACGGCAGAAGGTGTTTCCGAACGTTTAGATTTGCATTCGCAGTATTCGGTAATGGCGCTAAGAGATTTTTTCTGGACTAATGACAAAGCATTTTTGCAAGAAATGTGGCCATCTGTGAAAAAAGCAATAGAATACACCCTTACTGAACGAGATAAAAATGGCGATCAGCAACCTGACATGACAGGTATCATGAGCAGCTACGACAACTTTGCTATGTATGGCCTTGCTTCTTATGTACACTCACAGTGGCTGGCTGCACTAGCTAGTGCATTAGAAGCCGCTAAAGTGTTGAACGACACAGCATTTGCCAAAAAATTTGCACCCATATTTGAAAAAGGCAAAAAATTAGCTGAGGAAAAATTGTGGAATGGCAAATATTACCGCTTGTACAATTCTGACCTAAAAACAATGAAAACCAAGGATGGTGCTGGTAAAGAGATAACCAAAGACATGTCTGGCACAGATGAAGGATGCTTGACAGACCAAATAATTGGCCAATGGGCTGCACACTGGTCTGGTTTGGGCGATATATTCAATAAAGAACATCGCAAGGCAGCACTGAAAAACATTCTTGAGCTTTCCTATAAACCCAATTTCGGGCTTCGCAATTGCTCTTGGCCTGGCGACAAATTTTATCATGAAATAGCTGCAGATGTGTGGGTAGATCAGGCAAATACCTGCTGGAGTGGTGTAGAGGTGAGTTTTGTTTCTTTCTTATTGTATGAAGGGTTGTACACAGAGGCTTTGGCTGTAGCCAAAACAGTGCACGACAGATATTTGAAATGTGGTCGATATTGGGATCATCAAGAATTTGGCGGCCATTATTTCCGTGCTATGGGTGCTTGGGGAATTATCAATGGATTGGTGGGGCTGGCCATCAATCAAGAAGTATACACTTTTTCACCGAAATTGACCGATCGAAATTTTAAATTGTTCTTCTCGTTCCCCGGTGGATTTGGAAATCTTGCGGCCGACAATGGAAAACTCAACGTTAATATTGTTTCAGGAGAATGGAAAGTGAAGGCCTTGAAAGTAAGCAATTTTAGTTTTGCAAGTGCAAAAGTTGAGGTAAAAATAAATGGTAAATCTATAGCAAGTGCATCTGTTACAGATGGGATATCCATACTACCTTTCAAATCGGCAATAGTGGTGAAAGCAGGCGAGAAATTAGTTATTGGGTAACTGCGTATTTATAGAACTTGATTACTTGTGAGAGAACTTTTCCAAAGCTTTAAAACTTGGCAAAGTTTTAGGTATCGAAATAATCTATTTTAGAAACACTTAATAATCAATTGTATATCTGTACATTCTTCTTTCTATGTAATGGAGGGGTTAACCAAAAGTTTGATTTTAAAATAATAGGGATCATGCAATACCTTTTCCAAAGTTTTGGAACTTTGGAAAAACTACTAATATTAAAATCGTTTCGGCTTTAGATCTTTACCCAATCATGTTTCCAAGAAGAGAATTTATCCAAAAAGCCGCACTTGGTTCGGCTGGCTTGCTTTTGTCTGAAAGTATTTTGAACCAACTTCATGCGTTTCCCACCCATGTGGAAAAGGAATTTGACACCAGGTGGCACATCAATGCCGATGGCTCCATCGATATTTTATCAGAAAGTATTCAACTTTTAGGCTGCTACCCTGCTATAGACGGTGTGCCTATCAAACCAGTTTCTATTATTATAAAAGACAATGCAGTCGCTTATCAATTGCCTAAAGGCAAGATCACCATTTCGCTACAAAGGCAAGATCAGACTGTTGTTTACAGCAGCTATTTAGAGGGTTTTGATAAAGCACCACATTGGTTTTTGCCACTGGCTGGAGCCAAAGTAGTAGGCATCGAAAAGTTTTATTACCAAGGCATTGGTTTTGGCGGGCCAAGCGGATTTGCTGATTTGAAGAGCGAACCTTATAAAACACCCATCACAACCGAAATGGGAAGTGATGAAACGTGGATGCTAGAGAGCTATCTCATTGCAGGACTATTAGCTGAAAGTGGTCAAACATTGGCAATTTCGGCTTTGGATCATCGTGATTATTTGCAAAAATCTACGCTCTACAATAAAGAACAACGCTTTGGATTGATTAATAGGCATTTGCTAGCCGAAAGTGTTTACTTCCAATCAGAATTTTCAATGGAAGAAGTTGCTTTAAAAGGAGCAAAGACCCAATTACCTGATCTTCATCTTCAATTTGGCAACAATGCTTGGAATACTTTTGTGACATTAGCTCAAAGAATTGCCAATGAAATGGAGGTAAGGCCAGCTAAAAAACCACGTTATCATTGGTGTTCGTGGTACATCAAACAAAAGCAATTCTCGTACCAAGATTTGAAAAAATTCTATGAAGGGTATAACAATCAAAATCCAAAACCCGAATTTCAGACCGTTCAAATTGACGATGGATATGAGCAATATTATGGCGACTGGCTCGATTTCAGAAAAGAATGTTGGCCCGATGGTATAAAACCAGCTTTTGATTTGATCAAAAAAAATGGGCAAGAGGCGGGCATCTGGATTGGCGCATTTATGGTTCACAAAAAATCGAAACTTTTTGCCCAGCATCCAGATTGGGTGCTGAAGAAGGCAGATGACAGCTACTTCAGTGGCATGGACGATTCGTGCTATTATTTAGACTCTAGCCACCCGCAGGCGTTGGACTACCTACGGAAAGTATTTCGGTACATGAAACAAGCCGGGGCTACCTTCTTTAAAACTGACTTTATGGACTGGGGATTGCAAGATTCTATGCAATGCAAACGGTATACGACTGGCAAAACCAGTGTGCAATATTATCGGGAGGCATTGCAAGCCATCAGAGAAGAAATTGGGGAGGACAGCTATTGGTTGGCTTGCATATCTCCATTTCCTGCATTTTTGGGTTTTGCAGATGGGGTGAGAGCCGCCAACGATACGCCTGAAAAATGGGGTTCTAATAACTTAGATAATGTATATTCTCAAATGCAGAGTTTGCACTATGCCAACAACATTTTATTTCAGACCGACCCCGATGTGATGTATCTGAATAATAAACTATTCAACTACACCGATGCCGAAATCAATACTTTCGCCTATTTCTGCGGGATAATGGGCGGTAGCGTCAACACTTCAGAATGGCTTGACGATGCCGATTCGGTGAAGCTGTGGCGGTTTTTAGCACCATCTGGCAAATTGGAACAGGCGGTTTTACCTTATTGGTCTGAAAATAAAAAATTTGTTGTGGCAGCAAGGGCATACCCAACATTTGGTGCTTGGGGCATATTGGTTTCCAATATCTCGGAAGAAAGCAGAAAGGAGATATATTTTCTAAAAGAATTGGTAGGCAGCACTGAGCTACATGTGTACAAATGGTCCCAATACGGATCTGCATACTTGGGCAAAAAGACTGCCTTAGAACAAAACTTAGCCTCCCATGAAAGTGCTTTGTATTACGTAAGCAAAAGTAACAAGCCGCCATTGGCCAACTTGACTATTGGGGGGAAGGTGTGGTAATTGATTATATTTGGGCTTAATGCCACAATTATTAGGTTAAGTCAAATACTTCGATCAATCCTTTGTTGATGTTATGAAGTAAAGAAATATTGAAAAATCCAATGTTGCCTTTTATTAAATCCTTTTTTAGAGTTGCAATTTTACTCAATTTTAGAATTGAAGGCATTTTTAAATTATTCTCAACATTGGGAGGGATTAAAACATCAAACTTAGTAATCGAATGAAATACAGATGAGATAAAAATCAAAGTTTCATCTCTGTCATTATCGTGTAATACCATTGCAGGTCTGTTTTTACTGCCTTTCAAATCCGTATAAGGAAATGGAACTAACACAATATCTCCTTTCTTCATCAATACATTTCTATAATATCCTTGTCAGAATATAAGTTGGGTTCATCTCTCAAAAAATCAAAAAACTTGAAGAAGCAGCATTTAGCATTGAAATGTTTTCGGAGAGAAAAATTTCTTCGTGCTTTTTTGCAGGTATTTCATAATGTCTAAAGCCTCTTTTAGTTGCTCCACTTTAGGATTGTTTGCAATCTCGACAATATTTGAAATATCTTTTTTTTCGATTTCAATTGTCATTTACTTTTAGTCATTTTGACTCTGTAAAATATATTAAAAAACTTCTAGAACTTACTTCCTAAATTAATATCGCACTGTAACTGTAAATTTAAATAAATTTTCGTCTTAAAGGCAATAGATTTGTCGGTCTTTAACTATTTAAAATTGAGGTTATAGTAACTTAATTATAAAATCTTGAAATACAAAAAACACATATTCATTTGCATCAATGAACGGACAGACGGAAGAAAAAGCTGCGGAGAAGTGCATGGAATGGCATTGGTAAATGCCTTTAAAGAACGCATAAATAAAGATAGAATTAATGCTGAAGTACGGGCCCAAAAAGCTGGCTGCTTTGATGTTTGCGAATTTGGCCCAGCCATAGTAGTATATCCCGAAGGAGTCTTTTATGGAAATGTAAGTGTAGACGATGTGGAAGAAATTTATCAAAGCCATATTAAAAACGATGTGCCAGTCGAAAGGCTAAAATTGAATTTTGGGAGTTAGTACCTACCAAAGCAAATGAAACATTATATTGGTCAGGATTTAATAATTAAAAAGGCGAATTAGACACCCAACGCCATTATTCACGATATCTTTAAACTCCCCTTAGGGGTTGGGGGCTTTTTGTATGAATGTACTCATTATAGGTTCGGGAGGCAGAGAAAGTGCTATGGCATGGAAAATTGCACAAAGCAAATTGTTAACCAAATTGTATATTGCTCCTGGCAATCCTGGCACGGAAATATATGGTGAAAATGTGCCTATTGATGCACAAGATTTCGAAAAACTGGCAGCATTTTCCCTTCTAAATAACATTGAACTCATGGTAGTGGGACCTGAAGTACCATTGGTATTGGGTATTAAAGATTTTTTCAACGCCTATGCCCACACCGCCCATATATCTGTTATTGGACCTGACAGCAAAGGAGCTATACTGGAGGGAAGCAAGGATTTCTCCAAAGAGTTTATGCAAAAATATGGTATACCTACGGCCGAGTATGCCACTTTCTCAGCCGAAAATCTGACCCAAGGTTTGGCATATTTACACACTTTGCAACCTCCTTACGTGCTCAAGGCCGATGGATTGGCAGCAGGCAAAGGTGTGATCATTACTTCAGATATGGACGAAGCCAAAATTACACTTACCGAGATGATTGCCGACTTAAAATTTGGCGAAGCTAGTGCAAAAGTAGTGATAGAGGCTTTTTTAAGCGGTATTGAGGTGTCGGTATTTGTGATTACAGATGGTAAAAACTATCTAATACTTCCCGAGGCAAAAGATTATAAACGAATTGGCGAAGGTGATACAGGGCCAAATACTGGAGGAATGGGTGCTGTTTCGCCTGTTGGGTTTGCCAATGCCGAATTCATGCAGAAAGTAGAGGAGAAAATAATCATTCCCACTATAAGTGGATTGGCAAATGAAGGAATTGATTATCGAGGATTTGTCTTTTTTGGCTTAATAAAAGTGGGGATTGAACCAGTTGTAATAGAGTACAACTGCCGTCTGGGCGATCCAGAAACAGAAGTGGTAATGCCGAGAATCAAATCGGATTTGCTTGAAATACTAACCAAAGTGGCCTCTCAACAACTAAATACGATTCAAATTGAGTTTGAACCTCATAGTGCCACTACTATTATGTGTGTGTCAGGTGGGTATCCAGATGAATATCAAAAAGGCGATGTGATGAGTGGATTTGAAAATCTTATTGATGTTTTGCCATTCCATGCAGGAACAAAAAAGAATGACAAAGGAGAAATTGTGACCAGTGGAGGACGTGTAATCGCTATGACAGCTTTGGGGAAAACTAAAGAGGAGGCCTTGATTAAATCAAGAAAGGCTGCAGAAACCATTAGCTGGAAAGGCAAATACTATCGAAAAGATATTGGATTTGATGTGTAAGCGTATAAAAACTGCTAGTACTATATTCAAAGATGTGCAAAACCATATTGAGGCCCCAATTTGTTTGGAAATCTAACAGTAAAGAATAATTTCAAGGAATTGGCAATTATTTCTCTTTGGAATTGTAATTTTCCCACATAGCCAAAGCTATGCCATCTATCAAGCCTACATTGGGTGCAAATATCTTATCTGATTCAGCCCAATGGAGTATTTTACTAAATATAAGGGCTGCATGCACTATTACATCTGCTCTGTCATCATTCAACTTATACTTTTGCATTCTTTCCTCTACTGAAATTGATTTCATGGCGGTTAATAATTGCTCCAACTCCGTGGTGGGCAAAGCTGTTGCAGCCTTTATATCTGATAATTCATACAGTTTTTTAATATTCCCACCGGTTCCTATGCCCGCCAAATGGTTTATTTTATGGCCCTTCACCCACTTTTCTACCTCATACCACTTCTCATCTGATATGCCATGATGAATGGCTCTTACGGTGCCAATATTAAATGATTGGGAAGCCAATTTCTCGCAATCGGACATAATAGTAATCTCTGTGCTTCCACCTCCTACATCTATATGAATGTAATTGCCTTTATCTAAATAGCTGTGAATGGCCTTTTCTATCAGTTTGGCTTCTCTATCCCCGCTTAGAATTTCAATTTCCATTCCCAATTCTTTGTAAATCAGATTTATTATTTCCATGCTATTTTCAGCATCTCGCATGGCTGAAGTAGCACAACAATGAAAACCTACTACATCAAATACCTCAAACATGCTTTTGAAAGCCGACAACATTTTGAGCAACTTCTCAATCTTATGGTGGCTTATTTTTTTGTTGGTAAATACATCTTCGCCCAGGCGAATCGGATATCGCAAATACTCCACGCGTTCATATTCGGCATTGCCCTCAAATTGTGTAGCAGAAGCCACTAAAAATCGCATGGCATTTGAGCCAATATCTATTGCACCAATCAGCATCCGTCATATTTATTTAGGGAATGAATTTTCGAGTACTTCAGATGATATTTTAAAACTTTTCAGATTGGGAATCACCTGACTTTCTGTGCGTAAATTCTTCAGCATCTTTGCGTTTCCTAATGTTGGTATTGGAGTAGAAACATGTTCTGGTACTACAAAAAAACGTTTTCCTTGTTCTAATATCGATTTCATCCTTCCTTTATCGAATCCCAAATCGTCTCTGTAAGTATCCGCCAAATGCTGGGGCATAGAATAGAGATTTATGGTGATAATTTTACCTTTTGCATTGGTGATTGAGCCTGTTTTAAGGTCGGAGTTGGCTTGGCAATTGTACAATTTACCCAATACTTCACCTGCCTGAATGCTATTCTGATGCGTGCCCAGCCCATATACTTCTAGCACCCTAATCAACCCTTCAAACCAAGTTCCCTTCGCAGCCTGCCAACCTTTTACCAGTGGATCGAGCGAATTATTTATTACTACATCTATGGTGTCAATTTGGTTATTTACCGCATAGTTCACCGCATCTTCAAATGGAATTACTTTACGCACACCACCATCTACAAAATCGGCCCCGTCCATGTTAACATAGCTCATCCACAACGGTTGATTGGCCGAAGCCCATATCCAATCTTTCATCCGGCTATACGAGTTGTCTTTTATCGATTTCAATTCAAACGAACCTGTTTGCATATTGGTAACCCCTACCGACATTTCGAGAGAATATTTTTTTAGCAGGTTATAATCTTCCTCTAAAAAGAATTTATCAATAAGTTTTCTGAAATTTTTAGTCTCTCCAATTGTTTTCTTGTGCCAAAGCAAGCGCCAAGCGGCCAAACCAAGTCTTGGTATGGTTTTTACTGTGTCTTTCACAATTTTTACTTTAAATGGATTGACATTGAAAATATCTTTTTGAGAAACAGAGGTGTATATCTCTGTGAGTTTGTCAAATTTCTGTAGCAATATCATGGGCGACATGGTGCTACCAGTACTTACACCCATCACGGCTTTATAACCACCTTGCATTTTTACCAAAGTATCGGTAAGGCCTACGCCCCAAGCTCCCCTAGCCCCACCACCACTCACCACCAATATTTTGTTGCCAATTTTGTAAGGAAGGTTTTGAGCTTTTGTAGGTTGAATGCCCAAAAGTAAAAGCATTAAGTATGCTGATGCAGAAACACGTATCAATTTGCTCATTTTGTTTTTCTTTAAATATATAATTGACGATAAATTTAAACAGAATACTATTACTTCGGGCTAATCACTAAATCAATTTTTCGGCTTATATCTCGATTGGGTTAATATCTTCTTTGCATCCTTTTCCTTCATTATGTCCATAAGGCTCAGTTTTGGATTTCTATCGGCATAAGCCCTTACAATTTGCCAACCGAGCCACCTGCCAATTCTTCCAGGGCAGTTATTTCCTATTTCAAAAGTAGTTGGTCTTTCACCCACATACCGATTTGTAACCTCATTTTTAGTTTCGAACAACAACTTTTTCTCTATAAAATGTGCCCATATAAGCTTCTGATTCTTTTTCACATCTTCTAGTACTGCATTTTCATAGCCAGCAATTATCGTGTCGCTTAAACTAGGAATTAGCTTCTCTACAAAATAATACGATTTCCCAAAATATATCATTTCAGCAAGCAGCGAATTATCTAGGTAATCGGTATTATTATATTTACTTGAGACTACCGAAATAGCCATAGGTACTATATATTCCTTTCTATATCTTTTCAGCATATATAAAGGCAATTGGGGTTTGTATCTGCTTTTCGCGGCAAGAAAAAACTCAAGCCCAACCACTACCATACTATCATTCACCAGCATATCATTACCCATACCAGTAATTATAGTATAAATTACAGGAAATTTAAATTGCTTGTCGTATTTGGCCAATTCTTGAAAAGCATTTTGGAATTGTAAACCTTCATTATGAAAATCTCTAAATACTTCATTGCAAATGCGATAGATGCTATCGATACTTTTATTCTTCGATAATTGGTAAAATGCATTTACAAGTATACTATCGTTAGGATATTGCGACCGCTTTAGAAACTTTTCAGCAAATTCAGGATATTTGTCAAATACATTTGCTATCTCATTTCTATTTTTACTTTCGAAAATTTCTTTTTCAATCCTTATTATACTTAATTTTAATAATGTACTTTCAACATTAATATTGTCTCTGAAAGTCGTTGGCACGGTTTTCTTATCAGTATCTCTTTCTCTACAACTTATTACTACTGTCGTAACCAACAAACATAAAACCAATTTCCTGCACATAAACTATTGTATTTTTGAATTACAAAACTAAAAAATTAATAATGAAGGCAAATATTATTATTGTCGTAATGGCAATTTCCACTCTTGTAAATGCACAAGAAAAAGAGTTAAAGTTCGGGGTAAAAGCATTTCCTATTATCGCTTGGAGTAGAGTTTCTCCTGAAGAATACAAAGAATCACCAACAATAAATTATGTTTTTGAGTCAAATGGAGCGAAAGCAGGTGCTGGATTTGGGATATTTACTGACTATTACTTCAATGAAAACATTGCATTTTCATTAGGTATAAATTATATTTTTAGCTCATC
This sequence comes from uncultured Bifidobacteriaceae bacterium, assembly GCA_964565665.1. Taxonomy (GTDB): domain Bacteria; phylum Bacteroidota; class Bacteroidia; order Cytophagales; family UBA9547; genus CAZMFZ01. Next base: position 12,317 of record CAZMFZ010000105.1, read on the forward strand.
AAAGTTTTTGATAAATAAAAACGGAAGCACTGAAATAGTAAGAAATTATGATACACAGTATTTACAATTGCCTATTTCAATTAAATTAATTACAAACGAAATAACAGATAGAGTGAAACTTTACATAAGCCCAGGTATGGGACTAAATTTACTTACTGCAGCATCAGTTGATGGTAAATCAAGCTACCAAAAAACTGTAGGCGAACCCGTAACTCGCTATACTTCTGAACTAGGTTTGATAGATATAAATTTTATTATAGCTACTGGGGTTGAATATGAGTTAGACAATAATATGAAATTAATATTGGGTATATCATATATGCATGGGTTTCTCAATATGAATAAAATTGACACACCCTATATATCCAACAGTGAATTTTCCCTAAAAAACAATGTTTTAGGTTTAGAAGTTGGGCTAAAATTTTAAGTAATTGCACACTTTGCTTATACTCCTGCTTTGCGTAATTTGGCTTGCCTTGGAAAATATTATCGGCCACAAAAAACATACTTATAAGCATATTTTTTGTGGCTTGAATTATGAGGATTAGATATGGAAAAATAGGCGTCTTTAAAAAGTACAATTATTGAGGTATTAATATATTTTTGTGGATTTTGGGTAGGGTTGGGTCATAGTTCTTCCTTTCGGCTTTAGTAATCTGTTGTCGATTACCTAGGCTGCTTGTCGAATGGTTGGAGACTCTTCTGTTTCTGCTTTTCTTTTTTTTGTCTATGGCTTCCGCATTGGCGGTCAGATAGTTTATTAATTCAAAAATAGTATTTTAAAAAATAAAAAAGCCACCTCAATAAGGTGGCTTTTTTTGTAATCTATATTACTCTACTACTATTCA
>CAZMFZ010000106.1:0-13161 GCA_964565665.1 uncultured Bifidobacteriaceae bacterium
GATTTTAGATTAATTTTTTAAAATAGCAATTTTATACCTAAAAAATCGTCAGGATAAGTTCAATCTACCACTCATTTACAAGTTTTTGGCAATGCCAAAACTTTCTACTCAATTTTTGGCTAATGATTTAAAGATTTCAACTCATTAATTTCAGATAAATACTTATTTTCTTTTCTAATCATTTCTTCCTGGGTGGCCTCTAGTTCTTCTAAATTTTGCCTCATTTCTTCTTCTTGAGAATGTAATTGATTTGCATATTGCTGCGACTGCTCCAACAGCATTTTAGTAGCTTCTTGGGTTCTGCTATTAGTGATGATAGAACAAATAATTTCACCTAATTTTTCAACAAATTCAATCTCAAAGCCTTCTAATTTTCTAAAAAAAGCCATTTCTATTACCCCTTCTGTTCGCAGGTTATTCTTGATGGGTACAAGTAAAATACAAGTTGGATTCGCGTGTCCTAAGCCTGAAGTTATGGTTATATAATCTTCAGGTATATTTGATAAATAAATAGATTCATTTTCCAAATAACATTGACCTAACAGCCCTTCCCCAAAAGCAATAACCTTGTTCAAATGTTTCTTTCTATCATAAGCATAAGAAGATACAAGTTCCAATTGCTTATTGTCTTCATCGACCACAAAAAGGCTTGCCTGATTGCCATTCACGTACTTCACCAATTTTTGCAATAATTGATCACAGATCATAGCAAATTCCTTCTCAGATCTAAGTAAGGTGGAAAATTCGGAAAGCCCGTTGATTTGCCAGTTTCTTCGTTCTTCTTGATTCCTTACCTTCTGAATTTCTTCTAATGTTTGTTTTAGCTCCCTTTCAGAATCTTCAGATTTTATTTTCTCCGACTCAACTTCATTTATCAATTTTTGATTGTTTTCTTCTGCTCTTTTATTTGCATACTGCAATAATAATAGGGAACCAACTATACAAATCAGACTTATGAAAACACTAATAAATTCGACTAATGGACTAGTAGCAAACTTATAGTCAAGGCTAATTTCACATATTGCATTGATATAATTAAAAAAAAGTAGTTGAAGTACCCCTATGGCAGAGGTAAGTATAACCATAATCTGTTCTTTATAGCTAAATAGGATAAACGGAACGGCCATAAAACTAAATGACAATACGTGCAGCCCTATTACGGGTACCTGACCCGCAGGTGTCAGAAAAGCACCGTATGTATTGGAACATAAAACGGGAACGATGGATAATATAAAACGGGAAGTAAAAAAATACTTATGCTTATTTAGGAATATAGCTGCCACACAAGTAAACATTCCTGCAAATGGAATGAATATAATTGGCATGAAAAAAAAATAACTTATTACGCTAAAACTAAACGCTACAAAAAATAACACACAAGCCATTTGGTTGGTAAGGCGTACAGCTATTTTATCGCTTCCCGATATGGTATAATAGCGATTGAATTTTCAATGAAGACTGGCTTATACGAGCACAAATTACAATAGTCACTTACTTCATAAACTAAATAATAAAAAAAAGAAAAAAAAGTACACAATTAAAGGTGGAAGGGTGGATAAATATTTTTTGTAACTTTTCAAGGCAAGTTCCAAATCAGCTTTGGCTTTCTGAGCCAAACCCAATGACGAATACATAAGCACGGCAATCAGCAATACGGGCTTCATAACGCTATTGAAGGTGTAAAATTTGGTTAACTATCGTGAACAGAAACATAATGGATAATTGGTATTTCATAATAACACTCTAAATATGAGAATTGAAACAACCATGCCAAAAAACTGCTTTATTAAGCTCTTTTTTTCTCTGGGTATCAATCAATATAGCTTTGCTCAAGCCTTTAGGTTGTTGAATGCATTGTGACAATAGAACTAGCTCAACCTAGTCTTGCCGTATTCCAATATGTTATCAATAAAATCATACGGTTTGTAGCCATTAATTGCCGCTTGATGAAATATACAAGTAGCGGGTGTCATTCCGGGTAGAGAGTTGATTTCAATTATAATAGTTTCAACATTTCCATCTTCAAATATTCTCACAAAAGCATCAATTCGGCAATACCCTTCTACATTCAATCTTTTGGCTACATTAAATAATGTATCTCGTACTTTGGCACAGATAACTAGTTGGGTATCAGGGTGTTTTGAAAAACGTGCAGGGGTGATGTTTTGCCCTTCACCAGCCAAGAATTTTTCTTCTAGCGATAATATTTCACCTGAGGCCAAAGTTTCAGAAGGCTCAAATATCTCGTAGCTAATATCTCCATTTGGGAGTCTATGTGTAAGCATTCCACCCGTAATTTCAAGAAAATGTATAGCCACCTTTCTTTCAATCAACTCTTCAATCAAAAACACAACTTTTCTTGGAAATTCTTCATGGTATTTCAAATGAAGAATTTCAGCCTCAATGGCGAGAAACTGTGGTTGATTGCGAAACATCATCTCAGCAAATGCTTCTAACTCTGCTCTGTTATTGAGTTTTTTTACTGCAGAGCTGCATCCATCATCATGTGGCTTAGCAATGATGGGATAATGAAAATCTTGCTCCACAGTTTCTAAAATCACATTTTTATTTCCTTGCCAATCCTCTTTTTCAATCAATCGGTGTTTGGCAACCAAGAAACCAGCTTTTTCCAGTATTTCATTGGTTGTGAATTTATTAATGGTTGTGGACGAACTTTCTACATTTGAACCATTAAATGGCAAATTATATTTGTTAAATAAACTTTGCAATTCTCCATCTTCACCTGGTCTGCCATGCAGTGCAATAAATACTTCTTTGTAGCTTGATGCCAATTCATCAAAGCTTATTTTTTTTGCTTTCAATATAGATTTTGAGGCATATTTCTCTCTGATTTCTTTGGTTTCTTCTAGAATTTGGGAAATTATTTCATGCACACCTTCATTCTTCAATACTTTTTCCCTAATGTCGTCTGCATTGTCTTTCAGCATAATATTTACGGGCAATTCGTAAAACTCATACTCCCCTACTTTTGGAAAATCTACTCCGTTGGGCAAAGTCAAAAAGATAGGTGTAGGCTCATATTTAGTAGATGAAGCCAATTTTTCATATACATTCCTGCCGCTTTCTACTGAAATATGCCTTTCGGTAGAATATCCGCCCATAATAACGGCAATTTTTATCTTTTCAATTGGGTTGCTAGCCAAGTCTGCAATATGTAAATCCAATTCATATAGCATCTTTTCAAGTCGGTGTACATCTTTGCCCGTCTTCATTCGTTCCGATAAAGAGGTGCGAATAATATAAGTTAAGAACTGTGAAGGATTCAAACCAATTTCAGCAGCTTGATGAAAAAAGAACGAAGAAGGCATCATGCCCGAAGTGGTGTTGGGGTCGTTGAGATAAATGCGACCATCATCGGCAAAAAAACCATCTAACCGAGCATACACATTAAATTTCAATGCTTTAAAAAGCTTTTCACTTTCTTCTCTTATGTGTTGAATAAACGGCAAAGGCAAGTCAATTGGCGTTATTTTTCTAGTGATACCTTGTAAATATTTGGCTCTGTAGTCAAATATTTCTTTGCCTTTCAAAATTTGGGTAGGAGGCAAAGCAATAGCATTTCCGGCTTCGTCTTGAATTACAATGCAGGAAAATTCAAGTCCTTTTATGAATTTCTCAACCAAAAAGCCCGATTCTGAATTTATACTTTCAAGAATGATAGTTTTATGACCGTTTTGAAAATGCTCATCTATAAATGTCAATAGCTCTGAAGGGCTTGAAATTTGCTTCCCACCAGCTCCTTTTGTTAAAGGAGATTTAGCCACCACTGGCAAGCCAACACCTATTCTTATATCGCACAAATTACTTACAAATTCATGTTTCTTTTGGGCAGTAAGTGCTTGCCAATCAGCCTTGTGCAATTCTTCAATAAACAGGCTTTTTGATACTGATTTGATGAAAAGCGCTATATCCTTTTCATTTACAATGCTCACCCCAATAGAAGAACCTTGATTTGGCGCTTTGATTACCAAAGGAAGTTCAAGTGTAGCTATCAAATCTTCGAATAAAATTGATTTTTCATCAAGAGATAACTTTGTCCATTCCGCAGCAGTAATGTACTGGTAATCAGGCACATCAAATCCAGCCATTTGCATAAATTCTTTTTGAGCCAATTTGTTTACCCCAATAGCTGAGGGCAAAATTCCGCAACCTGTGTAGGCTATATTATACCATTCTAATAAACCCTGAATATTGCCGTCTTCTCCAAAAGGGCCGTGCAAAGCCAAAAAAGCCATATCAAATAGCTCAGGAAATTGATAAGGTTCTACCCTTTTGCCTACCTTTAATATTAGGGTATTAATTTGTTCATTATCAAGGTTTTGTAAGCTTTCAATATAGATTTGAAATTTCTTTTCTTCTAAAGGATAAAACTCGGCAGGTGGGAAAAAATCTCTGATTGTACCTTTATAAATATATTGCCAATCGATATGTATAAAATGGCCAAGGCTATCTACAAAAATGGGAATGGGTTCGAAAAGTTGTTTGTTGAGGTTGTCATAAACAGTTCGCCCTCCTGCAAATGAAATTTCACGTTCCCTCGATTGTCCGCCAAAGAATATACCAATACGCATTGTTTTTTCTATATTAAATCTGTTTGTAAAACTGTTTGTAAAACTATAAATAATTTCAATGCCAACCCTTATCTCATGTTTTTGATGCTCTAAAAGCCTCAAATATGAGGGAAATTTAGAAGGGTATATCTTTTGCTCTAGGATGAAAATCAAACATGATTTGTCTCAAATACTCTCGGTCGAGATGGGTGTAGATTTCTGTAGTTGTAATCGATTCATGCCCAAGCATTTCCTGCACGGCTCTCAAATCAGCACCGCCTTCCACCAAATGTGTAGCAAATGAATGCCTGAAAGTATGAGGCGATACTTTTTTCTTAATTCCAGCCAAAGCCACTAGTTTTTTTATTAACAGAAATATCATTACCCTGCTTAGCTTTTCCCCTCTTCTATTGAGAAAAACATAGTTTTCAAATCCTTTCTTTATGAGGATAGATTTACCTCTAATTTCTCTCAAATACACAACTAAAAACTGCAAAGCTTCTGAGCCAATAGGCACCAATCGCTCTTTGTTTCCTTTGCCTATTACTTTCAAAAAACCAATGTCTATCAGCAAGTTAGCCAACTTTAGTTCAACCAATTCTGAAACTCGCAAACCTGAACTGTACAGCACTTCAATAATCGTTTTATTGCGGTAGCCTTCATCGGAAGAAACATCAATGGAATTCAGTAAAACATCTATTTCTTCGATACTTAATAAATCTGGTAGTTTTCTACCTAATTTTGGAGATTCGAGCAACTCAGTCGGGTCAGTAGTAATTACTCTTTCATAACTCAAATACTTATAAAAAGCCTTGATTCCCGATAATATTCTTGCCTGAGAATAAGGCGACATTTCAAGCGTGTTGATGAATACAAAGAAATCTATTAATAGCTGATATTCAACTTGTTGTGGTGTAATTTCAGGGTGAATAGGTACAAGATAATTTTTCAATTTCTCAATGTCGCGTACATAAGCCTCTACAGAATTTTCAGACAATGAGCGTTCCAATTGCAAATATTCTTTGAATCCTTTCGTATGTATATCCCAGCTCATTAATTATGCTTTTCCTTTAGAAATCTAAAATTAATGAGTTGATTTGAACCTTTATTAAACAATCTTTCAACACAATGGTAAACTCAAAAATTGTAGATGGCTGGAAAGCAGCACATTATGTAGCTTATTTGTATTTGGCTGTAGCCGATGCTGATAATGACACCACAGCCGATGAAATTGCGATGTCGAAACGCAAAGTAAAATCAGTATTGGATGAATATTATAAAAGTGATGGCGTAAATCACGACAGCATTGTAGAAGAAGTAAGAGAAGAATTTAAACATCATATCGACTCTGAAAAAACGGATATGATTAATGCTTTTAATAAGAAATTTAAACTAGAAAATGATGCCCAAAGAGATATCGTCAGCGATTTGACAGACATAATTGAATCGGACGACCACGTGCAAGCTGCCGAACATTATATGCTCTCTTTTATAAGGGTGGTGCTTTCTAAAAACTAATTGACCCAATAAAATCATCTCACAAAAAAACCTGCAAGGCTCAATTTCCTAGCAGGTTTTTATTTTTAAATACTATCTTGCGTTCGAAATTTAATCATCAAATGTATTTTCACAAAGAAGGCCATTCACTAATTCTAGCTACTGTTGCCATTACTTCCGTTTTCATTGCTTCCTCGTTTTTGGTGGAAATTCCAATGTCTATTTTTTATCCAATTTTGGGTCTTTGCCTATTTTTCCTGATCATATTTTTACAATTTTTCCGTAATCCTAAGCCTACTATTGTTATAAATTCAAACCAAATAATAGCTCCCGCTGATGGCAAAGTAGTAGTAATTGAAACAACTGTTGAAAATGAATATTTTAATGATGAAAGAATACAAGTTTCAATTTTCATGTCGCCATTTAATGTACATGTAAATAGAAATCCTATTTCAGGATTGGTAAAATATTTCAAATATCATCCTGGATTATTTTTAGTGGCATGGCATCCCAAGGCCAGTGCGGACAACGAAAGAACAACTTTAGTTGTTGAAAACGAGGGCGGAACGCAAATTCTTTTTCGTCAAATTGCAGGAGCTTTGGCCAAACGAATAAGATGGTATGTGAAAGAAGGCGATAGGGTAAGGCAAGGCGAAGAGTTTGGCTTCATCAAATTTGGCTCAAGAGTAGATGTATTTCTGCCAAGTTCTGCAAAAATAGAAGTAAGCCTAAACCAAGTAACAAAGGGGGGAGAAACGGTGCTTGCTACACTATAAAATTCAGTATTCATCAATTAACATTTACTATTCATCATTTCCCATTAGGGCAACATGAAAATACTAATTCTCGACAATTACGATTCTTTTACATACAATCTTGTTCATATTGTCAGAAAATTGGGCTATAAAGATTTAGACATCATCAGAAACGATAAAATGTCTGTGGCTGATGTAGCAAAATACGATAAAATTATCCTTTCTCCTGGGCCTGGCATTCCTGTAGAAGCAGGCATATTAATGGATTTGATTAAAACCTATGCCAGTTCAAAACCCATTTTAGGCGTGTGCTTAGGTCACCAAGCTTTGGGCGAAAGCTTCGGGGCTGAATTGTATAATATTCAACAAGTAATTCACGGTAAAGCATTGAATACTAAAGTGGTAACAGACGATTATATATTTGAAGGCTTGCCCCAATCATTCAAATCGGGTCGCTATCATTCGTGGGCAGTAAAAAATTTACCTGCCGATATGGAAGTTACTGCTATTGACGACAGAGGCATTGTGCAAGCTTTGCGACATAAGAAATATGATGTTAGAGGCGTTCAGTTTCATCCTGAATCTGTAATGACTGAATTTGGCGAGCAATTGCTTTTGAATTGGCTAAAACATTAGATAATTTTACAAATGGATAATCAGGAACATAAACGAAATGAAGAAGTAGGTAAATTTTTCTTTGACTTATCCAAATTGTAATTCGCAGGTTAGGTGACAGGTAGTATTTTAGATTTAAAAAATGGCAAAGGATTTATACTAATTATACTTAGTTCTGCCCTTACCTTCTTCCTTGCTTTATTGGGCAATTGTCATTTTAATAAAAATATAAAAAATGGGAAATAATTTGATTATGAGTTCTGTCGGTCATTTTTGGCAGTTATTATCTTTATCTAATTATTTTAGATAAGAGGAAAGAGAAATTGAGTAAATCAGCCCAATCCTGATTTACTGTCCATTACCACATGAAAGATATACTAAATCAACTTTTCGAGGGTAAAAAACTCTCTAAAAAACAGGCAAAAGATACCCTTATTGATATTGCCAATTTTCGAAACTGCAACAATAGCCAAATCGCTTCATTTATCACTTCGTTTCTTATGCGAAGCGTTACAGTGGAGGAACTGGAAGGCTTTCGAGAGGCATTGTTAGAACTTTGCATTCCTATAGAACTCAAAGGCTACGAACCCATCGACCTTTGCGGCACTGGTGGTGATGGAAAAAACGCATTCAATATTTCTACCATTTCATCATTCATAGTGGCTGGGGCAGGCATTCCTGTAGCAAAACATGGCAATTATGGTGTTTCTTCGCTTTGCGGGTCTTCAAATGTGCTTGAATTTTTAGGATTGAAATTCACCAACGACAAATCTAATTTAGAAAAGCAGATGGATTTGGCCAATATTTGCTTTCTTCATGCCCCACTATTTCATCCTGCTTTAAAAAATTTAGCTCCAATTCGCAAAGAACTAGGTGTTAAAACTTTTTTCAACATTCTAGGTCCGATGGTGAACCCAACCATGCCCAAACACCAAATTGTAGGTGTATTTAGTTTGGAGTTGCTTCGCTTATATGGCTATATCTACCAAAAAACAGACAAGAACTTTAAAGTAATACATTCACTTGATGGCTTTGATGAAATTTCATTGACAGCCGATGTGAAAATAGTCAGTCGTGAAGCCGAACAAACCATCAAACCCCAAGATTTAGGCTTTCAGTACCGTACCCTTACCGAACTTTCAGGCGGCAACAGTATTGAAGAGGCAGCTACAATCTTAATAAATGTTTTGCAAAATAAAGGTACTGAAGCTCAAAATCAGGTTGTATTAGCCAATTCAGGATTAGCAATTCAAACGGTAAAATCGCAATTATCAGTTTTTGAGTCTATCGCTTTGGCAAAAGAATCTTTGGAATCAGGCAAAGCCTATGCTGCTTTACAGAAGTTGATTGAAGTTTCACCTCAATAATTTATAAAATCAGATATTCAATTGTATATTAACTTACTTTTAGAAGCTTTGCGGTATTCACTGCTTGGCTATGACAATTTTTATGGCTTATTTGCACAATATACTTATTTACGTACATGATAGTTTCAAAAAGTACAGTCGTTTCAATTGCTTTTGCATTGTTCACGATAATTTTTGCCCAAGCCCAAGAGAAAGCAATAATAAAAATAGATAAAAAACTGGAAGGTGGTTCTTATAAATCTGCTTATAATTCTGCCAAAAAACTTTATGCCAAAGGCCTTGATGACACCAAACCTGAGGCTAGGGTAAAAGTACTTATCCAATTGGCAAGTGGTGCTGAGGCAATCTATAAATACAATGAAGTAGATAGTTTAATTAAACTGGCTGAAACGGCACTTCTTAAAATTCCCTACGACAGCACTATTATATATGTGTCGGCCTACAATGGTATCGCCAAAGTATACCTTCAAAATAATAACATTGTTAAGGCTTTAGAATATTCCGATAAAGCCCTCAATCTCACCAATTCAAGATTACAAGGAAATCAGGTAGTGCTTAATGATTTTCTGTTTACAAAAGCTAAAATATTTACCAAAGCTGGTTATTACAATGAAGCATTAGCCATTGTTAATGCCCAATCTGACAAAAGATTAACTGAAGCTTATAACAAAGAAAACCCAAAGAAAGTTGGCAAAGTAGCAAAACGAACCTATGCTGAATTGGTAAATTTAAAAGCTGCGATACTTTTGAATAAAGGAAGTTACACCAGTTTTGACTCCATTGTTGCGCTAAATGAAATTTGGGTTAAAAAGCAAATCGGAAAGCGAAATTTCCAATATAGAAATCATCTGGTAAACAAAGGCTACAGAGCAAAATCTAAGGGAGATTTAAAATTAGCTATAAAATATTTCGAGGCTGCTAATAAATATACAAAGTTCAAACCGCTTGAAAAAACGGGGCAAAATGTGCAGGAAGAGTTGATAGATGTATATTATCAGAAGAATAAGAAACACGAATCAATTGTGCAACGCATAAAATTTGAACGTAAAGCGCGCTATATTTTTGGAAAAAACAGCTTGGCTTATGTTCGCTACAGGCTACAAGAAATAGAACAATTGTATTTCGACAGCAAATACGACAAAGCAGAAAAAAAACTCAATGCAATTTATAAAACCAAAACAAAGCTTTTTGAAAATCACCCTATCAGGTATAATTTACTTGATTTAAAAGTTCGCATAGCTACAAGAAGAAGCTCTTTTGATGTAGCATTAGATAGTTTACAAAAAATTGTAGCCTTAAAAGGTGCGTATTACGGTACTAATTCGCCCGAATACCATAAGGAAATGCTTCGATTGGCCGATTTTTACACCAATTACTCCAACAATTTCACTGCAGCAAAAGCTATCAACGAAAAAAGTTTCAATGGTGTATTGTCAAATCAGCTTTCGCCTCAAAGCTCAGCGTACGTAGGTTATCAGCAGCAATTGGCCTCGTTATTTGAATTGACAGAAAAATACGATTTGTCAATCAAATATTTGGAGGATGCGGCTAAAAATATTTCAACTTACAATGGCAAACAAAATACAGATTATGCCAAAGATTTAGAGAAATTAGCCTCCGTGATGCTCAAAAAAGGAGATTACACAAAAGCTGAACTACTAATTAAAGAAGCTGTAGCCATTTTTAAAAACACTTCAAGTGGTAAATCTAGTGCAGCAGATCAATCAGCCACCTACCTCACACTTGCCAAATTGTACAATACTTTAGGTATGTACGATGAAGCTGAAGATGCCTTGGACAAATCTGCAAAGCTTTCTAATAAATCAAGAAAATCAAATGCTACAGCTTCTGCTAAATCTGCCGATGAGTTAGCAGATTTGTACATTCGCCAAGGTAGATACAATGAGGCGGAAGATTTGTTGAAAAACACAATTCAGCTAAAAGAATCTAAATTAGGCAAGGAAAATCGCGATTTAATTCCAACCCTAAATACAATGGGTAATCTGTATTTAATACTAGGAAATTATACTGCAGCTGAGAAAAATATCCGCAGATCGATGGTTATTACCGCCAAAATATTTTCAGAAAGCTCGGTAAAATATGCTGAGAGTATGAAGTTGCTCGAATCGCTTTACAAAGAATTGGGTGATTTTAAAAAAGCAGAAGAAACAGCAAAACAAGTGCTTGCCATTTTGCAGACCCAATTGGGCAAAAATCATATTGATGTCGCCTCGGCCCTTACCCAATATGCACAAGTATCTTTACATAACTCAGGCGATGCTGTGGCCTCTGAAAAGCTGCTTATGGAAGCTTTGGGAATTGTAAAATTCAATTTGGGAGATAAAACACCCGCTTATGCAGAGCAATTGAAATATTTGTCTTCACTATATATTGAAACAAAAAGATATGAAAAAGCCGATTCGGCTCTCAATATTGCCAATGGCATTTATATTGAGAAACTAGGTAAAACTAATATCAATAGTGCTGAAATAGCCTTCTTGAAAGGCAATATTGCCATTCAGTTAAAAAATTACAAAGAGGCTCAGTCCAAATATGAAGAATCAAGAACTGTTTACGCCAAATTATTTAGTGTAAAACATCCTGGCTATGTGAAAGCCACTTCCAAACTAGCACGTGCTTATTATATCACAGGCAATTATGATAAATCGCTCAAACTTATCAATGAATCAACTGCCAATTATTTAGAATTTACCAAGAAGTATTTTCCTTCATTGAGTTTCAGTGAAAAATCAAAGTTTTGGAATCAAATAAAAGATGATTTTGAATTTTACAACTCATTGGCATTCAAAGTAATTGGAAAAAATAGTGCGGTTGCTGGGCAAATGTACGACAACATAATGGCTACCAAGGCATTGCTGTTGAGTTCATCTATCAAAGTAAAACAACGCATCCTTAATAGCAAAGACGATAAACTAATTGCCAAATACAATGAGTGGATAGGTAAAAAGCAGTTGCTGGTTTCGGCCATTTCTATGAGTAAAGAAGCCCAAGACCAAGCAAATCTCGACCCTAGCCGATTGGAAAAAGAGATAAACTTGCTAGAAAAAGAATTGAGCGAGAGTTCAGAATTATTTGCAGAAAATTTTGATAAAAAAGATCCAAGTTGGAAACTTTTAAAATCAGCTTTGAAACCAAATGAGTATGCAGTTGAAATGATGCGATTCAGGTATTTCGATAAAAATTTCACTGACTCTGTGGTGTATGCAGCTTTGATAGTTTCAAACAAATCAAGCAAATCACCTGAAGTAGTAGTACTTACTGAAGGCAAAAAACTTGAAACACGGTATTTAAAATATTATAAAAACGTAGTAATCAACAAATTGGAAAATGATGATTATTCCTACAATGTATTTTGGAAAGAGATAAAATCGAAAATTTCCGATAATACTACTATTTATTTTTCTTCGGAAGGCGTTTTTAATGAGTTAAATGTAGAATCTTTATTAGCTGCTGATGGTAGCTATCCTTTAGACAAAAACTATATCGTTCCAGTGAGTAATACTAAAGATTTGCTGGCGAGAACCACCAAAGAGGAAAAAACAACTCCTGTAGCACTTACTGCATCAAAAGCGGTGTTGTTTGGTAATCCTACTTTTTATGCCTCAACTGCAAAACTGAAACAAGGTGGCGAGGAAGAAGACCGCTCTATAGCCCGCCCGGATATTTATGTTTCGGCATCTGCCAATGCCATAGCCCAATTGCCTGGAACAGAAATAGAAGTAAATGAAATTAATAAACTATTTGAATCAAAAGGATGGAAAATCAATAAATATTTGCTCGATCAAGCCGAAGAAGACAGCATCAAACAGATGCGTAGCCCTAAAATATTGCATATTGCCACCCATGGTTATTTCAATCCTGATGAAATAAAGTCAGATGAGACGCTGACTGGTGCAGAATCAGAATATGCATCCAATCCCCTACTCCGCTCAGGATTGCTCATGAAAGGAGCAGGAGATGTGCTCAAATCGAACAACTCCTTGAAAATCAACTCGGAAAATGGTGTACTGACAGCCTACGAGGCTATGGATTTGAATCTGGACAACACTGATTTGGTAGTGCTTTCCGCTTGTGAAACTGGCAAGGGAGAAGTGCAAATTGGTGAAGGGGTGTTTGGACTGCAAAGAGCGATATTGGTTTCTGGAGCCAAGACTTTGGTAATGACTTTATTTAAAGTGAATGACGACATCACCAAAGAACTGATGATAAATTTCTATAAAAAATGGTTGGAGACGGGAGAGCTGAGAAAATCATTTACCGATGCCAAAAAACAGATCAAAGCCAAATACAAATACCCAGTGTATTGGGGCAGTTTTGTGATGGTGGGGCTGGAGT
>CAZMFZ010000107.1:0-13138 GCA_964565665.1 uncultured Bifidobacteriaceae bacterium
CATAAGAAGTTGTCAGTTATAATGAAAATAGGATTTACTAATCCACTTGAAGTTATGGCTATTCATTTATTTGTAAAACTTAAATAATCTAAGCATATCAGATAATTAACATAAAGCTAGAAACTCCAAATGATAAAAAAAAAAATTTCAATTTATTAAATTACTAATTCCATCAAAATGTTTAATCATTTATATTCCTAAAATGTAATTTGAAAAGTTTTAGTTTATCATAATTGACATCCAAAAGACGAATGACTTTTGAGCATGATTGTAGGTTGCCAAGATTAATTGAAATTTATTAATATGGAGTAGTAGGCCGATGTATTCTTAAAAAAAACAACAAAACAAGTTTAAAAAAACGGCTATAGTATTTAATAATTAAAGGGTTTCGTCTAATTTCGCATTTCAAAAGAAAGCACATCCCTTATAAAAATCATAAACTTTACAAATGAGAGAGGTACAAATGAGAGAAGCCCTTCGCGAAGCCATGAGCGAAGAAATGCGGAAAGACCCAAGCATTTATTTGATGGGCGAAGAAGTAGCAGAGTACAACGGTGCATATAAAGTGAGCCAAGGAATGCTTGATGAATTTGGTGCGAAACGCATAATTGATACACCCATTGCCGAATTGGGCTTTACAGGCATTGGCATAGGTTCGTCTATGAACGGCCTTAGGCCTATCATTGAATTCATGACATTCAACTTCTCGCTGGTAGCTATCGACCAAATAATAAACAGTGCCGCCAAGATGATGTCGATGACTGGCGGGCAATTTTCGTGCCCTATTGTGTTTAGAGGCCCTACCGGAAGTGCAGGCATGTTGAGTTCACAGCATTCACAAGCATTTGACAATTGGTTTGCCAATACGCCTGGATTGAAAGTGGTAGTACCCTCTAACTGTGCCGATGCCAAAGGCTTGTTGATTTCTTCCATCAGAGACAACGACCCTGTGATATTCATGGAATCGGAGCAAATGTATGGCGACAAAGGCATGATTCCTGATGGAGAATATTCTATTCCTATTGGTGTAGCCAATACGATAAAAGAGGGCACAAGTGTTACTATCGTGAGCTTCGGAAAAATGATACCTAGAGTGGTAATGCCTGCCATTGAAGAGCTTGAAAAACAGGGTATAAGTGTTGAATTGATAGATTTACGTACCATTCGCCCAATAGATTATGCAGCTGTGGTAAACTCTGTAAAGAAAACCAACAGATGTGTGGTAGTAGAAGAAGCTTGGCCTTTGGGTTGTATAGCCACTGAAATTACCTATCACTTGCAACGCTATGCTTTTGATTATCTAGATGCTCCTGTAATCAGGGTTACTTTCAAAGATTTGCCATTGCCTTACGCCCCTACTTTGATAGAGGAAATAATGCCAACACCTGCAAAAGTAGTAAATGCGGTGAAGCAAGTGCTTTACAAAAACTAATACCAGTAGGTATCATAATTTGAACTAAAAATTCCCGTTTGAAACTTTTCAGATGGGAATTTTTTATTTGGGTTCAGCACTCCATTTTTATTTCACCATATAAAATACTATTCAAGCAATGGGAATCAATCATTTATTCAAGGCCATACTGTCAATTCATTTATTGGTGGTGATTTGCCACTTGGGTTATTCGCAGGTGAATATGAAAACCTATTATGACAAAGACAAATACCTGCTCAAAGAAGATTATTATGTGAATAATAGAAAAGATAAGGTGCTAAACGGACATTATTCACGCTATTTCCCCAAAGGCACACCCGAGCTTCTTGGCAAATATGCCCAAGGGAAAAAAGATTCTATTTTTACAGAATATCATGAAAATGGGAATTTGAAAACCCAAATGGAATTCAATAAAAACAAGAAAAATGGGTCGTTTGCCATATATAATGAAGATGGTAATCTGTTTCAAAAGGGTAGATATGCTTCTGACTCGCTTATTGACACCGTTTTTACTTATTATCCTTCTGCCTTTCTAAAAACTAAGGCGCAGTTTGGTAATGATAAAATCAATGGCAAGCTCATTACCTATTTCGAATCCGGCATGCTAAAGCAAATAGCTGATTATTTAGAAAATAAACCAGATGGTTTAACAGTCGACTTCTACACAAACGGCTCTACACTGGCTGCTGAAACCAATTTTTCAGAAGGCAAATTAAATGGAAGTTACAAAACATATTATTCCAATGCCAACATTGAAACCGATGGCACAAATAAAAATGGGGAGAAAAACGGAATCTGTAAAAACTACTTCGAATCGGGAAAGCCTGCCATGGAAGCCAATTACAATGAAGGTATTTTAGATGGAAAAGCTGCTTCTTTCTTCGAATCTGGCAGCAAAAAGGGCGAATTTTATTATACCAAAGGTACAAAGGAAGGCTATTACACTTTGTATTGGGAGAATGGAAATAAGAAAGAAGAAAATATTGTTGATAATACCACCCAAACCGAAAACAAGAAATTGTATTTCCCCACAGGTATGTTGGCAGCTGCTCAACAGTGGAATGGCCTAAAAAAGACCGGAAGTTGGAAATACTATTATCGCACTGGAAAAGATAGTATAGCTGAAAACTATAAAGAAAATAAAATATGGGATGAACGACTTATTTTTAATCCTTCAGGAAAAATAGTTGAAAAACAGCTGTGGTTTAATGGGTTTAAGCAAGGTATTACAAGTAAATATACTGGAAATGGAGTTTTGAAATCGGAATCTACTTATGCTCGAAACGATTTGCGCGGCCTAGCAAGATTTTATCATGAAAATGGCAAACTTGAATCGGAAGGCAATTTAATATTTGGCAAAAAAACTGGGGCTTGGAATTTCTACGACAAAACTGCAAGACTTTCTAAAATCACCTATTACAGAATGGATAAGGTACTACGTACAGAAACCATACTGAAAAATAAGGAATTGAAACCTGCCAAGATTGAAAATGTAGAAACCCTGATAGCCCAACCTACGCAGACATCTAAAGCCAAAACCCAAGCCTTGCCTGCCAAAAAGAATGAGGAGAAAAAGCTTTATCAGTACAAGCCCAACCAACCTGCAAAAAAGAGATGAAAAATGACAGGTGAGGGTAATTGATGCTATTCTATATAGAACAAACATTATTCTATATAGAACCAAGGCTATTCTTAATAGATCAAACATTATTCTATTAAGAACTGAGGCTATTCTATATCGAACAAATATTATTCTATTAGAACTGAGGCTATTCTTTAAAGAACAACATTATTCTATAAAGAACTGAGGCTATCCTATATAGAACAAAACATTATTCTATATAGAACCAAGGCTATTCAATATAGAACAGATACGATTCTTTATATTTTTTCTCTGAAAAGACACAAAGCGAGGTATAATCAATGATTTTCCCCTTCGCAGTTTTCGCAATACACTTTTTTTAGCATCGCATTATCAAGCAATTGAAAGGTGATGCCTCCTTTGCCGTAGGGGTCAAATAACTGGCAAAAACGATTTCTATTTAGATTTATGGCATTGAGTATCGTTTTTTTGTACGCATAATCTTTTAGTGCATTGTTGTTCACTATTGTTAAATTGAGATAATAGAAAAGCAAATCTTCGTTTACATCAATTCTTTTTAAATAGGGAGCAATTAACGAAGCTGATACATCCGTTTTAGCAAAAGAGGCAAAATACTGAGCCAAGTTCAACAAATCGTTTTCGCTCATCGTTGTCTGTTGGTAATTCTGCAAAATAAATTTGAGACATGCATCTTTCTTGTCGTATCGGTGTGCAGACATAAATAGCTCGGATGCTATAATATTATAATTTATCTGCATCTTTTTTATGAGAGATGGATGGATGCCAAAGTTCTTCAAATTGTTAATCTCAGCCCAGAACTTGTCTTTGTCAACTAATGGCGAGCCTGATATCCAAACTCTAAATTTGATTACCGCAATATTGTAATTGATTTTAGGATTTTTGAGAAATAAATCTCTCAATTCCTCTAATTCGCGAAGTGTGCGGAGATAATCATATTCCATTGCATATCTGAATATGGTGCTGTTGTTCAATAATTCTCCATATTCTATTTGCTTGGGCATTTCTAATTTATCCAACACCTCGATAGGAAGTTCATTGCCTTTTATTTTATCAAAAATTGCCAGTTGTATTTCTTTGGCTTTAGCAATATCTTTATTGATAATGGCATTATTGAAAAAGGTTACAATTGACTGTTGGGTTGCATCTTTATATAAGGTTATTTTTTCTAATTCGACAACGAGAATGGCTTTCCTGTGATTTTTAAGATACGTTTCTACTTGATCAAACATCTTTTTGTCTTTTAACTTTTCTTTTATTTCGGCCTTGCTTAGGTTTTCCATCCATTTGAAAGGTGTTTTAGCAATATCTTCCAAAAACGATACCCAATTTTCGGCTACAATGATTTTAGTTTCAATTTCGGGTTTCTGATAGGTTTGCAATGCCTTCACTATGCTTTCTGCACGCTTGTTTTGTATTTCATTATTTTTAGCTTCTGAGCCTTCCACTGAAGAATAAGCTCTGATTGCTATTTTTTTGATATAGTAATCGGTATAGTTGAGTGAATCGTGAATCGGTTTTACATCTTCTGGCAAATAATCTACCTGATTTTTATCGAATGGCACTGTGAATTTCATCGATTTGCTCAAATAATTAGTTTTAAAACCATTGCTTTTTGATGCATTGGATGAATCGAGCTGGTTTAGACTTACAAGCGTATCCAGATACATACCCATATCGAGCATATCCCATTTGTATCTTTTCAGATCGAAAAAATTGTTGTAGAAACAAATATTCTTGTTTTGCACCATTACTAAATTCAGCTCAATTTCTTTACCTAAATAGTGTGGCTCCATTTCACCATATCTCACAATCACAGTTCCGTTTTCAGCAACCGTCATACTTTTTTTCATATCTCTCAAATACCTAGGCTCTATAAGATGGCCTTTATGAAAGCCATCTTTATATTGTATAGCTGGTGAATTGCAGCCATATTGGTCTTTAGTTACTATATCGATGGCTATGCCATCATTGGCAGAATTGAAAATCAAATCGAACCAAGGCTTGCTGGTAATACCGAAAAATATATTGCCGTAGGTATCATAATGAACCCCAAATTGCACCTCGGGTGGTTTAGAGGCCATTAATTTTAAGAAATTTTCGCATTTGCTTTTGTAGTTGTCGCTTTTGAAATGAAGCCCATAGGTTTGGGCGGAGGCAATCTGGGATATAAAAAATAGAATCGAAATGAGTTTCATGATTATGAATATTGAAGGTGCCTTATTTATTAGATGGCATCTGACATTGAAATAGAAACTACCTGGCCACTTGCACCCAGCCTTTGTATGTCTTACTGGCCAGATTTTTGAGATTTAGTGTAAAATAATATAAGCCATCTGTAAGTCCATCGGCTTTCCAATCGTTTGCATAACTGAAATTGCCGCTTGCATATACTTTGCTGCCCCAGCGGTTGAATACCTCGACTGTGGCCGAATTAGGTTGTAAACCTACAATTTCAAATGCATCATTGATGTTGTCATTATTTGGCGATATGAAATTGGGTATAGTCAGCAATTTGAGTTCTAACGTGGTGAGCGAATTGAATATGCAACCATTTATATCAATCCCAGAAACAGAAATGGGATAGCTACCACTTGCTGTATACTGGGTAATAAATGAGGTAGTAGTAAATACTTGCCCATTGCCCACCTGCCAAGTTTGGGAAGTAACAGGCGTACTTACAATAAATTCCACCTGAGCGATATCTAGCCCTGCAATGGTAGTATAAGTATAGTCAAATGTAGCAATGGGAAAGGGCTTGACTATACCTGTAAGGGTGAAAACATAGGAATAAGGTTTGTTGGGTTCGGAATATACTTGCACATTTCTATTGGCAATATTGGCTCCTATGGTAGTAATCTGTGGATTGCAATTGCTAATAATTCTACCATTTACATTCCAAAAACACAACGTACCACCCGAAACGGTGAATATTCCTTGGGGATTCTCTTGGCAGTATAAAGGTTGGCTGATTGTTGGAAGTACAAATACCGATTTGGTAACAGCATCGGCTATGAAGCAACCCTGATTATCTGCATCGATGGCCAATTCGATAGCGTATTTACCTATTTTTTCAAAAGTATATACTGGATTAGCACCCGAAAGTGTAGTGCCATTGCCCATACTCCATTGAAAATCGGCATTGGCAATAGGTGTTTCATTTTGGAAAGCTACCGTAAGCGGAAATGTCCCAATACTATCACTTAAGAATGAGAATGCAGGCGATATGGCATTGGTAACAACTTTTACTTTGGCTTTGTATTTGTTGAAATAAGAATTGTCTTGGGCAAATATTTCTACGCTGTAGCTGGTATCCTGCTTCACAAACACTTTAGGATTTTGTGCATTGGCGTTGCTCAATCCTGCGGAGGGTAACCATTTTACACTGCCCACCAAACCATCAATTTTAAACTGACCTGTATCTCCATTGCAAATTATAGCATCTGTAATCTTGGGATCGATAGCCACAAAAAAGGTTTGGATATCTGTTTGCACACACGCCTCCGACTTTACAAAATCTACTTCGATTTGCATTTTTCTTAATGCCATAAAGCTGGGTAATGGCCTGGGATCAGCACTCCATGAAGGATCTTCCGACACCAACAAGGGGTTTTTTAAACTTGGAAATTTATACAGCGACCAATATACGTTTGCCCCCGTTATAGTTTGGCCCGAAAAGTTAAAGTTGATTGTTTGCCCAGCAGTGATGCGAATGGTATCATTTTTTAAAGGTGGCACAGAAGTGAAGTTTGCCTTGATATCAACGGTTTCGAAATCGTACTTAACCCCCAGCATATTGCAGTTTAGGCTTTTGTTGGTTGGCGACCATACGTTGGGGGTGGTGGGGGTTTGCAAGCTATTAAACTGACTTCTACAACCCCCACATATTGCTTGGTGAATATAACCTCGCTTGTCGAAGCGGCTGGTGCCACCATCTACATGATCTACACTTCCTTGCCCAAAATAAGTGCCGTAGTTTATACCCTTCATATCGGTGTTAAACACGGCAAAATAAAACCCGGAGGCTTCGTTGGCTGAGGCGCCAACAGGGGGTGGGGCAAGGGGCAATTCTCTTCCCGTTTGGGATTGGCCAGGTTTGTTAAGTACGCCCCGCCAACCAGATACATAAATCAGTCCGCAGTTATCTACTAAAAATGCTGTTGGGGAAATATCAGGGCCTTTTTCCCTGCTGCCAAATACAGTAGAAAAACCTGTGACACTCAAGTTATTATCGAGTTTGTGAATAAACTGACCGCTTTTGGCATCGGAATAAAAGGGAGATATTCCATTTGCGGCCACAGGGTAGCTTTCGCTCCACGTCTGCCCCATCACATATACTTCATCTTTCAAGTTGGTTTGCACAAAGAAGGCTTGATCGTTTTCTGTTGTACCCAAATAGCTGCAAGCCAGCATTCTGCCTGTGCTATCCATTTTGGCTACGTAGCCATCCAATTGCCCGTTCAGAGCTGTATTCATCCCAGAAAGTGTACCTGCCAAATCGGTGCTGGTGGTGTGCCCTGCGAAGAAAAGATTGCCCTTGCTATCGGGTTGAATACCAAATGCAGCATCGCTACCCGACCCACCAAAGCGTGTACTGAACTTGAGGGCAGACAAATTAGGATTGAGTTTGAATATCCAAGCATCTAGGTTATCGCCTGCTACTGAGTCTTTCTTGGTAGTTTCAAATGGAAATTGTTTGGAAGTTGAATAAGTAGCTACAATAATATTATCGTTCTTATCGCATATCACTTCGCCTCGGGCTTCATCGCCAAAGTTATAGTATTGGAGCAATTCGGGCTCTACGGGGAAGTCAAGATCAATATTTTTGTCTTGATAATTTATGCCACTATTTCCATTTGTTTTAATGGTTGTAGCAGCTATCAATTCTGTTCCAGATTCATTCAAGATGGCTAAATACACTTGCGAGCCGCCCGCAAATTGCAGAGAGTTGGCGTGCGTTTCAAAGGAAGTGCCTGTGCCAGTAGATTGTACTGTGCCATTTGTTTTTGGAAAGTCTAAAGAGGAAGTGCTGCCAAATACTACCAACTGGTTATTGCTGTTCACCACCATGCTTTGGGGAATATCGGTGCGACTTCCACCTAAGTAGGTAGCATATTGCCTTCTTTTACCATCTTTTGAGAATTTGAAAATGGCAACATCACACATACCTCCTTGATATTTTATCTGATAGGCTCCTGCTGAAACAGGAAAGCTATCTACAGGATAATCTTTCCTGATGTTTTTAATGGTTTCGTCAGGAAAATTTGCGTAGCCAAATAATCGATACAACTCATAAATTAAGCCCACATCATAAACTATTCCCCCCACATAGGTATTTCCATCCTGATCGTAAGTAGCCGTGTAGCCAAAATTGTCGGCTTTAGAGCCTGTGAATGAAGAGAATACAATTTGAGGATCAACAATCAATGCGTAGTTTGCATCATAGTTTTTCCCGATTTTAAACGACAGCATGTTGCTATTCAATATATATTCACAACTCACTTTTGCCTGCTTCCCCCCAATAAGCTGATAGGCATAAGGCCGCATTTCTACCATCTTACATTGATCTGTTTCTATCTGCAAACTTCCATTTACCAATTTCAGAGATTTATATCCACTGTATTGCAATTGTATTTTCGAGAGGTCGGCATTGGGTTTGGCTACTAAGTCGTACTTCATATTTTGCCCCGAGCTGTACAGTTTCAAGTCGATGTCAGGATAGAAATCGGCCAAGTATACCTGCTGATACGATGCCACATTACTTATCCAGTTGGCGTTGTCTTGCCCGTAAAAATAGCTTTGCCTATCGGGGTAGGCGTTGGAGTATTGCGGTGTTGCATTTTTTTCAGCATTCAAAAAGGCTACTTTCAGCCAAGTGCCGCTTACTGATTTGTTGGTGGATTGGGAATGCGTGATGGCATGAAGCCTATCAAAATCAATGAAATGATAATATAAAGCATTGCCGCTCAGGTACATTTCCCCACCCGGAATCTCGGCTTTGGTTTTGATGAATTCCGACCACTGGCCTTTGTTTTCGGTGAATCTTAGTTCGGGTGCGGCAAGTGTAGACAATGGAATAATGGCCTTACCAAATGCAATGTGGCACCCTAGAAATGTGCCTATTATAAAGCTAATGCAATATAAAGATAGGTGGGAGTAGCGAAACATGGAGTGATGACTTTCATAAAGTTGATTTCTCAAAAATAGCAAAAAGTACGGTGACTTCTGATGGGTTGCGTATTTGTATTGTGTTCGAAGCTCTAAACCCCAATTTGAGCTTGTATGTTTGCGAATGTTATGGTGCAGTCGTTTTAGTTAATCTTTTCCGGCCCATCTTTAGCCCATCTTTAGCCTAGGGTTTAAACCCTGGGCTATGGTGAAATGCATTTTATTGGATGAGATGCAAATAAATAAGAGGAGCAGGTCATTTTCAACTGCTGGTGAATCTACTGTTATTTCATCCAATGTCGATTAGGGTTTAGAGATGTATGTACCACAGCATATATTGTAATTGCGTATGGTTGAGGGTGAATTTTATAATGGAGCATATAAGGAAATTTCTTCAGGGGTAAGCAACGAACATCTTTGTAACGCACTTGAAAATAAAGGTTTTTGGCAAGTTGTTTAAAAGCAACTTTTACATCATTGCGAAACCTTTTACCCAAACCTCTGTCTGTTTCGTGTAATAGTCAATACCTTCCTGAATATCGATTATGGCAACTGAATCGATAAAAAGTGTAAAAAAAGGCATCTAGTATAGTTTAAAATTATCCTTAACATCGTCCTAAGCCTTCCAGTTTTCAGGATTATAATTTTTTATCCGTTCCAATACTATTTATTTTTGCTTTTCAGTAATATCAGTAATACTGGAATTTCCAATTTCTTTAAAATTGAGGCCATTCACCAGTTCTTTTTAGAACATAAGTTTGTTTTTGGGTACTGCTGTTGTGACTGGTATCATGGCACACTAAATAATAGATTAAAATTGTACTAAAAATAGCAATATTGGATTTACAAAGCAATTGAAGTACCATTCGAAGGGATATTATTGCTAAATGTACATAGTTGTAAAGTTTGGCTTGAATCACAAACTCCCCTTAATAAATGAGTAGATAGCATAATACTATTCCATCTAACCTTCCGTTCATCCCGCAATAGCCTTGTCACACTATGTGGATACTTATTTTGCTTTTACCAATCGCTACGCTTGCCCAATACATGCCATTAAAGAAATATTATCTGCCAAAGAGTGAGCATATTGTTCACATCGAATTGTTGGGAGCAGGCATAATTGGGTCTATCTATTACGAACACATTTATGCAATCAAGCAAACCCATTTGAAATCCTACAGCATTGGTTTGCTTTTTTTGACCGATTTATCAGGTATAGATGGTGGTATTATATTAGCTACACCCATCGCATACCAATCTATAGGCACAAGAAAGGAGCTAAAATGGGAAATGGGAGTAGCCATCACACCTGTATTAGGCACCTTTCCGGCATATCTTTTCTTAAATTTTATTCCAAAGGCGGGCATTAGATACCAAAAAGAATATAGCAAGTATTGCTACAGGTTGATGTTCAATCCCATCTTGCCTATTTTTGGTATCAATTATGAAAACTATATTTTTGGCGAGAAATACAAATTTGATCTATTCCCCACCTTAGCCGAGTGGTCATATTCCATCATTCCATCTATGGGCATAAGTGTGGGTTACGAATTGTGGTAAATTCCCCAAACCACCTGCCTAATATCTCAATTATTTTATTTGTAATTAAATCTACTTTAATTCCATTTTTAATTTTACTTGCATAGATTTGCCTTATTTTCTAACCTCTAAACAAATAATAAAATGAAAAAAAGTTTAATGCTTGCAACCATTGCATCTTTAAGTTTGATGATGTCGTGCGGTACCACCGAAATTGTAAATCCAACATTGAGTTCTGAAGTGGGCTCTGGTACAGTGTCAGGAAAATTCAGAGTGGATTTGAATGAGACAAATTTTAATACAGGGAACACCATCTATGAAACTTTCCCTGAAAATACTGCTGTTTTAGAGGTTTCTTATAATGAATCGGATGTGAACCCTACAAATTTTTCAAATTCTAATATATCAAAGGTGATGCAAGTGCGCATTGCTGCCGATGGTACTTATAGCTTTACCGTTCCTGCATCAGGCAAAGGAACTTCAATTACGGTTAAGCCATTAGATTTTGTAGCCACAAGAGTAACTACTGGAGAGACGAAACAATATATTTTTGTTTCTAGCCAATTTTCATTAACTGTGAAAAAAGGAAGTACTTATCCTCAATCCATCAAAACCTATTCAGCTTCTAATGCTGCTGAATAATTTTTTCACTCTAATTTTTAAATGAAAATAATATGAAAAATATGATTTTAAGTTGCTTTTTACTAGCAACATTCTTTGCTTATGCCCAGGATACAATCGTTTCCAGTGCTGCAAGTGCCCAAAATTATGAGAAGTTTAAATCAAAAAGAGGTGTGTATATTTTCCCTGAAAAAGGAGAGTTTGCCATAGGTATATCTGCCAATTCCTTCTTAAATTATTTTGGAAATTTGGTAAACCCTGCAGGAAATACGGCACCAACTTTCAACAATGCGGCTGGCTCAAACAGGCAGGGAAATCCACTTTCGGCATTTGCAGGTCAAAGCTATGGCATATTTGGCAAATACATGGTCAATGAGGCTACGGCTTACAGAGCAAGAGCAAATTTTGGATTTGGAACCACTACCAACGGAACTCTCGTTCAAAAAATTGATCCCAATACGCCTGCATCAGTACCCAGCTATGCTGAAAATAAGACAAATACCAGTTCTGGTTCAATATTAATTGGGTTGGGCATTGAGAAAAGGAGAGGTAAAGACAGAGTGAAAGGGCTTTACGGAGGCGAGCTGCTATTGGGATTTTCAAATTCTACTACAACCTATACTTATGCAAATACTATTGATTTGGAAAACGCCACAGAAAGAGTAATTTCTAATACCAATGGAAATCAGTTTTTAGTTGGGGTAAGGCCTTTTGTAGGTGTGGAATATTTCTTTGCTCCCAAAATATCTATTGGCGGTGAATTGGCGTACGTTGCCGGGTTAGGTATTAGAAGTGAGGGTATACAGGAAAGAGAAAGGCTTGTAAATGGCACAACTATAGAAAAATATAAGTCACCTTTTGGAGGCAACCGTGTTAACGCCTTCTATTTTGGCTTAGATAATTTTGATGCCAATTTGAATCTTAGTTTCTATTTTTAATTTTTTCATCGAAGTAGGATGCAATTTTTGCTTTCCTACTTCGATCTTTTTATACACCAAATTAGCTTTATACTTTTTTGTTAAATTATGGTTAAAATTAGGCCTGTGGTATTTTGAATTTTAGCTTTTACTTCAAAGTGCTTATTTTTATCTACAGCATCTAACCGAAATAAAAACCATTGAAAAAATTAATAAAACAAGTATTGTTTCTTTATAGTAGTTTCACTTACTGGGCTCGTGTTTTATTTTGTTTTTATAGATATCTTCAAAAAAATATCTTGATTTGAAAAATATTAAAGCCAATCATGAAATTTAGGCTTATTGTCTTATCTTTTTTCCTTTCGTCTCTCGCCTTGGCACAATCTGCACAAGAACAGTATGGCAAGAATAGAATACAGTACCAAAATTTTCAGTGGAATGTAATCAATACCGATAATTTCGATATCTATTATTACCCCCAAAGCAAAAATGCAGCTATCTGGGCCGCTAACTATGCTGAAAATGAATACGAACGAATAGCCGATTTTCTAGGCTATGCCCCTTATCAACGGATCAAGCTAATTATTTATGCTACCCATTCAGATTTATTGCAGAGCAATATCGGGCTTTCTACGCAGTCGGTGTTTATTGGCGGATACCGCGTTTTTCTTAAAAACAGAGTGGAAGTTTCTTTCAACAGTGTCCAAACCGACTTTCAACGCGATATCACCCGAGGCATAGCCCAAATGATATTGAACGAAATGATGTTTTCGGGGTCGATAAAAGAAGTATTGCAAAGCACTTACTTATTCAGCCTACCAGAGTGGTATTTAAGTG
>CAZMFZ010000108.1:0-12966 GCA_964565665.1 uncultured Bifidobacteriaceae bacterium
TACCTACCCACCATACGAAGTTGGTAATATCCCATGCCCAACCCACAGTTTTATTTAAACCCCACATACCTACACCAAACCAGAACGTTTTGTACAAATTGTAAAGGCCATAGCTCAATAGTAGCAAGGATATGGAAAAAGCCATTAACCATCTTTTGTTAGGTGCTGACTCAACATGTCGTGAGATATCCTGCGTAACATCGTGGAACGTTTTTCCACCTTTTACCAAATCAGGCCTTACGTGTGAAGAAATGTGCATAAATTATTGACTGTTAATATTTTATATCTTTTGACTAAGCGTTTCTTATTTTTGTTAGATAAGAAACAGATGGTTTCACGTTCAACTCTTCAAGTAGATGATAGGCACGCTCCTTATTTTCTTCATTTAATAATTTGAAAATACGGCTTTCAGGATCATTCATATCGCCAAATACCAGGGCATCGCCAGGACAAGACTGTGAACATGCTGTTTCTATTTCTCCATCAACTGGTCTGCGTCTTTCAATTTTTGCTGCTAATTTTCCAGATTGAATTCTTTGCACGCACATTGAGCATTTTTCAATCACTCCCCTAGCCCTCACTGTAACATCAGGGTTCAATACCATTCTTCCCAAATCAGATTGCGAAGGGTTGATATCTTGAAAATCAGTATTATAATAATAGCTGAACCAATTGAATCTACGCACTTTATATGGGCAGTTGTTAGCACAATAGCGTGTACCTACACAACGGTTGTATGTCATTTGGTTTAACCCTTCTGTGCTATGTGTGGTAGCTAAAACTGGGCAAACTGTCTCGCAAGGTGCATTGTTGCAATGTTGGCACATTACTGGTTGGAACACAACTTGAGGGTTTTCAGATGGATTTTCTCTTTCTCTGTCCATCAATCCTGCGACACTCTTATCATCAGGATTCAAGGCATCTGAAGAATAGTATCTATCGATGCGAATCCAGTGCATTTCCCTTCTATTCAATACTTCTTTTCTGCCAACTACTGGGATATTATTTTCTGCCTGACAGCTAATAACACAAGCTCCACATCCAGTACAAGAATTCAAATCTATGGCTAAACCCCAGAAGTGATTGTTGTAAGTATGAGTTTTTAAACCGTTTGTGTTCCAGATAGAAATTTCTTCTGGGCTTTTAGGACCTCCTGTTGTATTTATCTTAGGCTCGTATCTTCCTGCACTAGGGCTTTTTACATATTCACTCAATATAGATTCCTGCACTATTGGGCGGGACATCATTGTTTGGTGAGTTTGTGTTTGTGCTATATCACGTTTCTCTCCAGTTTTTGACAAACCCGTTACAATTCCAGAAAAAATCAAATTTCCATTCAGGTTTTCAATCAATGGATAAGCATTTTGCCCCACATTAATAGCCGCTTTTCCTGCTACTTCTCTTCCATACCCAATAGCTACTGAAACAGTATTGTAAGCCTGACCTGGTTGAATCAATATAGGTAGCGTAATTGATTTGCCTGATTTCGTGTCTAGCTTTACTAAATCGCCTTGCTCAAATCCCTTTTCAGTGGCTAATTTTTGCGAGATCGTAATGTAATTGTCCCAAGTGGCTTTGGAAACAGGCTCAGGAAATTCTTGTAACCAAGGATTGTTTGCCTGAGAACCAGTACCCATTCCTACTTTTTCATATATTGTATATTCCGTTTCGGCTTCATTGGCTTTATAAGAATTGGCAATGGCAGAAGAAACTGTGGTGATATCAAAACTATAATTTACACTTTCAGATGCATTTGATTCAAAAACTGCATTATGTAAAGAATTATCCCAAAACTCTTGGAATGAACCATATTTTGTCTGTAATGGATAAACACCTGACTTCCAAGCAGATTGTACATACAAATATGCCTCTGTAGGATTTCCTGCCCAAGACAATAAGGATTCGATTGCCTGACGGGTTTTAAATAATGGGGTGATTACAGGTTGACCTAAGCTATAAAACCCTTTTTTAGGATTAGCATCTGACCAGCTTTCCAAAAAATGATGGTCGGGAGCTACAAAGCCACAAAGTGCAGTTGTTTCATCCGGACGATCGGAAAGTGAAATTGTTAAATCAACCTTTGATAGAGCAGATTTTAGAATATTACCAGAAGGATGATTGTAAACAGGATTGGCACCTAAGAAAATAACAGCACCAACTTTTCCTGCTTTTACATCTTCTACAAAAGTAGTAAAATCAGTATCGTTTCCTTTTCTATAATATGTAGGTGTGGCCGCATTAACAGCTGCACCGTAATTTCCTAATAAACTGTTGATAGCATTAACTATCAATTGCACATTTAAATCGTTTGATTTACTGACAACTAAAGATTTTCCTTTAGAAGCCAATAAATCATCAGCGGCTTTCTGTAAAAATTTAATATCTTTTACTTCGCCTACGCTCAGCTTGGAAACTCCTGACTTTGAAGCCAATAAATTGTACAAATTAGCAACTGCCAACCCTTCTTGCGATGGTTTAATTGCTGATCGAAAATCAGCATTTGCACCAGTCATTGACATGGTAGTCTCAAACTGATAGTGGCGTGACATCGTTTTCTTCGATTTGCCTAATCTTCTTCCAGCAGCATATTGTTTATTAAACTCAACAGGCGACAACCAAGTGCCTAAAAAATCGGCTCCAAAACTTACAATTACATCCGCTTTGCTGAAATCGAAAGATGGAAGTGCATTTCCACCATAAGATTTGTTGTTGGCTTCTACAATAGCTGCTGCAGAATTGGCATCGTAAGTAACTATTGTGGCAGCAGGATATTGAGCTATAAACTCTCCAATTGCTTTATTTAATGAAGGACTTAAAATTGTATTTGAAACAATTTTGATAGATTTTCCTGAGGAAGAAATAGTTTTTAATTTGGCAATTACTTGGGCATCTAATTCGTCCCAAGCTACATTTTTATCGCCAATTTTAGGCCCTCTATACCTTTCTTTATCATACAAAGACAAAACTGAAGCTCCTACTCTTGGGCTAATGCCTCCTTGTGTAATTGAAGAATTTTTATTTCCTTCTATTTTAATTGGTCTACCTTCTCTGGTTTTTACTACTATACTACAAAAATCGCCTCCATCTACATAAGTAGAAGAGTACCAGTTTGGCAAAGTAGGATCTACATCTTCGGGTTTATTTAAGTAAGGAATAGCCTTCCTTACAGGAGTTTCGCACGCTGCCAATGTAGCAGCTGCTAAACTAAAACCCATTAATTTCAAAAAGTCTCTTCTATAAGTACCTGATTCATCGTTTGACGGATTGTCAGAGAACTCATTTTTTGCTGTATTAACAAACTCAGGTGACTGATTCAGTTCTTCAATACCCCTCCAATAAGTTTTGTTATTTTCCTGCATATAAAATATCTTTGTTCAGTATTGTAAGCCTAATAAATTTCTTAACTATTAATAATGGCATTTAGAGCATTCCAAGCCACCAATGTCTTTTACTTTCATTGGTTCTTTTGAACCTTTACTGTGGGCTGCCATTAAATTGTCGTAATAATGGTTGTCTTTGCCATTCACCGCGGTTTCTCTGTGGCAAGTAATACACCAACCCATTGTCAATGGAGAATATTGTTGCACTACTTCCATTGTTTCAATTGGTCCGTGACATTGCTGGCACTCAATTCCGCCTACATTTGTGTGTTGTGAGTGATTAAAATAGGCCAAATCGGGGAGATTGTGAACCCTAACCCACTCCACTGGTCGCCCAGTTTGAATGGCTTTGTATAATTTTTGAATTTCGGGCGATTCTTGTTTGATTGCATTATGGCAATTCATGCAAATATTAGTAGAAGGAATATTGGCTGTTTTGCTTTTGTAAGCTCCGGTATGGCAATATTGACAGCCGATTTTATATTCGCCAGCATGCAATTTGTGAGAAAACGCAATAGGCTGGGTTGGTGCATAGCCTTGGGTAATTCCAATACCGACTAGCCCATCAATACAAGCTTTTCCCGCAATAAGTACAAAAACAATGGCGATTCCGGTTTTGAATGCTTTACTATTATATATAGCAGATATATCAAATTTAAGATTTACTTGTTCTGCATCAATCTCGGAGAGATTGCCTTGGTTGTTCAGATACTTGGTAAGGATAGAAATTACCAACACCAAAATGATAAGTATCAGCACCAAAATGATAACGAATACCGCTAATATATAATTAAGTGTAGAAGTATCTTGTGTAGTGGCTGATGTTGTAGCAGCGGCAGAACCATCAGTAGGAGCTGGAGAAACTGCGGGAGCTGCAACTGCTTTTTCACTCTCCGATTTGATATAAGCTACAATAGATACGATTTCCTCGTCTTTGAAATCGAAGCTTTGCATTTGAGTTTTGCCAAACTTATTGTAAATCTCGTTGGCATAGGCATCGCCACTGTTAATGAGTATGGTAGAGTTGCGAATCCATTTAATGAGCCAAGGAAGTGGACGCCTAGCATGCACCCCTTTCAATCCTGGCCCTACTACTACCTCATCGCCAACGCCATGACATTGGGTACAATTATTCTCAAATAAGGCTTTACCTGCACTTATAATGGCATCGTCTGAGGGAATGGTTTGTGCAAAAGACGTGTTGTTTGTAAATACAAACGAAAATACTATAATGACTAGGGAAACTTTGTAAAGAAACTTGCCGAAAGGCTTGTGATTCATTGACATAAACAGCTTTTTCGTTTTGACTTCCGCAAAAGTAATACGGGGTTGCAATTATTCAAACAGGTGATTTGCTGATTTTTAATGCTGATGGTGGTTTTTTACAATTTTTCAGTCAAATTAGACTTGTATCCCACTATTTGGCATGATTTAATACAATTTTATACTTCAATTTAGAACGCTTATAAATTAATATTGTACACTAGCATAAAATTGAGTTCAGAATAGGTGTAAAAAACAACACTAAATCTACTTATATCAATATATGGCTGCCTGCTTCGTAATTTTGAAACTTAGCATTTTTTTATTCGAAAGTGAATAATAACAAAAGTTGTTAATGCAGCCTATCGGCATTGCTCCCCTCGCCCAAAAACAGAAATAGCAGTAAGTACATGAACCATTGCCTTACTGCTAAATGTAAATATACCTGCTGCTAATTCTGTATGCTCCTGCTGCTAAATGCGCATGTACCGCCTGCTAATTTTAAATATAGCTCACGGTTTAGCACATGAGCTATGAATTATACCAGCTACAGCCAGCCGCACCGCATTGTGTAAAAACGAATTGCTCACTTTGAGCGGAAGCGGAGCGGTAAGCTACACTTGGAATGCAGCTACAGGTATAGCCATATCCAACAACCAAGCATTTAAAGCCACGGTGGCAGGTATGAATATTTATACCCTCACAGGGATGGATGCCAAAGGCTGCAAAGCCAGCGATACCGTTTCGGTAACGGCACACCCGCTTCCCATTATCGATGCAGTGAGCAATCAGGCATTATGTATGGGCGAATTCATCACCCTCAATGCCACAAGCAGTACCGGGCAGCATTGTGAACAATACCCCATTTATTGCCAGCCAAACGGGTAGTAGGGTTTACACTGTGACAGGCACAGGTGCCCAAGATTGCCAAAGCAAAGCCCTTATTACGCTTACGGTACACAAATTGCCCATAGTACAGGCTACATCTGACAAAACGGTATATTGCCCCGATGAAACTATTATTCTTTCAGCTATAGGTGCAAATGCGTATCTGTGGTCTGGGGGCGTAAGTAGCAATCAGCCTTTTGCAATTTCCATTCCTGGCAACTATCTGTATTCGGTAATAGGAACAGATTTGAACGGTTGCCACACTGCCGATACCATCACCGTGAAAGTGAAAACCGATGTGGTAATGCCTTTGCAACTCAGTACCAATCTTAGCAACACCAATATTGATGTATTGGTAAATGAAGAAATCAGTTTTGAAGCTATTGTAAACGATGCCGATAGCCACAATGGACAGGTGAAGGTTTACTACAAATGGGTGGGCTTCAATGCCGAAGCGGTAGGCATCAAGATTACTGTAGCCAACAACCGATTGCAATTCAATGAGCTATTGTTTCACCCCTCACCTAGCCACTACCCCAATGCCGACACCTTCGCCATTTTAGAAATCAGGTATTTCTTGCCTGTAGCAAGTTCTTTGCAAAGTATTCTTGTCCTTCTTATCTCTTCTTTTTGGAATTTGCGTTTATTGAATTCAAACAGCTTACCTATTTGAATATCAGAAAGATAAAGATGGTCTCCGCCTTCATCGAACCATTGCAATGCTTTTTGCAATTCATGATCAGAACAGGAAGATGCTTTGGGATTTAAAAAATATTTATTCAAAGCAGCCAATACAAAAGCCGGGAATACTTGCGTATTGAGCATTGGTTTTGCCACAGCAATAAATTCATTTTTCCACTCTTTGCCATGTGGATCAACTTTAGACCCATATTTTACTTGTGTGATTAAATGTGCCACTTCATGCAAATAAGTAACCAAAAACGAAAATGGATTCAAGTCGGCATTTACCGTGATGGCATGATGTTTTGTAGCAGGGTTATATCGGTAATCGCCCAAACGGGTTTGTCTTTTTTTATTGATTTTGAAATGGAATTTATTGTGATTCCACATTTGAAAACAATATTCTACCGATGCAGCAGGGAAATACTGATAAAAAACTTCAATGGGATTGGAAACTTTAAACATTTCTAGTAATTTGAAATAAAAATACAAAACTCATTTATTGAGTTTTCAACATATAGAATATTGGGTTGTATTAGGTTTTATTTTTTATCATTCAACCTAAATTTTTATCAAATAAATCTTTAAAATTATATCAATCACCCTAGCTTTAAATTGATTAAACACTAGTTTTGTTCCACTAAATCCCATTCAAATGCAATTCCAAAAGGCTGTTTGTACATTATTTACAATAGGTATATTCATCATTTCAACATCAGAATCAATTTCTCAGTCGTACAAAAACAGCAAATTATCTAGTGAACAACGTGTAGAAGACTTGCTAAAGCAAATGACTTTGGAAGACAAAATTGCCCAGTTGAGTGGTGATGGATTGAAAACTAAAACAAACAAGCGTTTGGGAATTCTTGGATTTGAAATGTCGGATGGGCCTATTGGTGTACGTACAGGAAAAGCCACAGCCTTTCCTGCTGGCGTGGCTTTGGCTTCGTCTTGGGATACAAATCTGGTTGCAAGAGTAGCAAGAGCCATAGCCATAGAGGCCAAAGCAAAGGGTTTGAATATGATGCTTGGTCCCACAGTAAATATTCACCGCTTAGCAATTGGTGGCAGAAATTTTGAAAGCTTTAGTGAAGATCCTTATTTGGCTTCCCGCATGGCTGTGGCCTATATCAAAGCCATGCAAAATGAAAATATAGTGGCTTGTGTAAAGCACTTTTGTTGCAACGACCAAGAATGGGAACGGATGCGTTACGATGCTGTAATTGATGCTCGCACTTTGCATGAAATACACCTACCCGCCTTTAAAGCGGCTGTGCAAGAGGCTGGCACTTATACCATTATGAGTGCTTACAACAAAATAAACGGGCTGTATGCAAGCGAAAACCCTGTATTACTGACTGAAATATTAAAAGAAAAATGGGGATTTAAAGGAGCCGTAGTTTCGGATTGGGAAGCTACACACAGTACCATTCCTTCTGCAAATGCAGGTTTAGATTTAGAAATGCCCACAGGCGTATATTTTGGCGATTCACTGCTAAGTGCGGCTCGAAGTGGAAAAGTGTCATTTTCTACTATTGATGATAAAGTTCGCAGAATATTATATGTAAAATTCAAAGCCGGACTTTTTGATTTCAACCCTGTCATTGACGAATCGAAAGTAAATAGTCCTGAACATCAACTATTGGCTTTGGAAGCAGCACAAAAAGGAATTATTCTACTTAAAAATGAAAATGAAATTCTTCCGCTCGACAAAAACAAACTAAAGAAAGTAGCGGTGATTGGCCCCAATGCAAATATCTCTCGCACAGGTGCTGGTGGCAGTTCGCAAGTGAATCCATACTATTCTATTACACCACTTAAAGCATTGAAAACCAAATTTGGAGATAAAATTATATTTGATTTTGCCCAAGGCGATGAAATTGACATCAAAGGAATAACCATAATTGATTCAAAATATTTAGTGGCTGAAAATGGGGAAAACGGACTTTCGGCAGCCTATTGGGATAAGTCTAACTTAGATGAGGCACTAGCTTACAAAACTAATATAGAACCCACTTCAGCCAGAGTTGATAAAAATATAGATTTCACTTACAACGACCCCGAATCGCCCGATTTAAAAATAGACAAAGACTATTGGATAGCCCGTTGGACAGGAAAATTAAAACCACCTATTTCGCGAAAATATAAAATCTATACCCAAACAGACGATGGAATACGTTTATTTTTCAATGGTAAATTGGTAATAGACAATTGGGATGTACACGGTACTGAAAAAGATTCTTTCGAAGTAAACTTGGAAGGCTTTAAAACCTACGATATAAAGATAGAATATTTTGAAGGGAATATGGGTGCGGTCGTTAAATTAGGTTGGGATTTGCCTTTGGATGGAGTTGAGACCAAAAGTGAAAATTTAATACCAGAAGCTATTGAAAAGGCGAAAAATGCAGACGTTGCCATCATATTTGCAGGCATGAGCAATCAATACGAATCGGAAGGGTTTGACACTAAAACACGCTTAAAATTGCCTTCAAAGCAAGATTCATTGATAGCGGCTGTGGCGAAGGTGAATAAAAACACCATCGTTTGCCTTACCAATGGCAATGGTTTGGCAATGCCTTGGCTTTCTGATGTAGCTGCCGTTTTAGAAGGCTGGTATTCAGGTCAGGAAGTGGGAAATGCTTTTGCCAATGTGCTGTTTGGAGCGTACAACCCATCTGCAAAGCTTACGAGTTCATTAATACGATCTGAAAACGATGTGCCAATGTTTTTAAAATACAAAGACACCACATTTAAAGTAGTATATGAAGAGAAATGGAGTGTGGGCTACCGTTACTTCGACAAATATAATAAAGAGCCACTGTTCCCATTTGGATATGGCTTGTCGTATACTACTTTTGAATATAATGATTTAAAAATAGTAAATTTGGGCAATCAGCTTGTGGTGAGCTTCACAATAAAAAATATTGGCAAACGCAAAGGCGAAGAAGTGGCACAATTATATGTAAAAAACCCAGTAAATAATATTCCTAGAGCCGTACGAGAATTGAAAGGATTTGCCAAAGTAGAGCTAAAACCTGGTCAAATGAAACGTATCGAAATGAAAATAAATACCAAAAACCTCAACTATTACAATGTAAGTAAGAATGATTTTGAAAGCATAGGTGGAGATTATGAAATACAAATAGGGGCTTCTTCTAGAGATATTAAATTGAGCAATAGAGTGATTGTAAAGTAATTTTGTGCTTTTACTCCTTATAATTAGAAATTAGTTTTTAGAAAAATTTAAAGTTTTCTCAAAAAAAAGTACTTGCTTTTTTGTCATTTCAAAAGCAGTGTAGGAAGCAAAAGCTTCCCAATTTGTATTAGGCTCAAACGGTAAATGGAGCAAAATCTTTCTCCATATCTGATATAAATCTAAGATATGCATTTCTAAATCTATATTTTCAGCATCAAAAGTAATAAATTCACCAGCCTTAGTTTTTTCTAAAATTTCTACTACAGAACTAGTTTTTGAAAAGACAGCTAAAATGGGTTTTTTCGATAAGATGTAGGGATAAAGTTTAGAGGCTGTATAATTGGAATCGGTAGAACCAGGAACAAGTAGTAAATCTGATTTTTTCAACAGGTGTAAAGACTCAAAATAGGGAATCCGATCTGTGATTTCAGTTACATAATCTTTAAGTCCTAATTTAATCGCGAGCGGCTCAATTGTCTTGATTCCTTTTCCAGCTGCAGCATAAGAAGTACCTATAAATTGAAGTTGGTAATGAGAAAACAGTTCAAAATCTTTATGCAATCCCAATTGAAAAGCTCCGAAAATAATTGTTAAAGCTTGCTGCATATCTGCTCCCCCTCTGCCTACATAGGTGATTTTGGCTTTTGAAGGGTTTGCATTTTTTGAAAGATTTTGTGTATTAAGTAAGCTTTCAAACCTTGATGCTATTTCAAAATCTTTTTCAAAAGCCCCAAACGGAATTACAATAAAATTGGATGGAGTTATATTTTTGTATCTTTTTTGAAGCATTTCGCAGTAACCTTGAGAAACGGCAATAATTCCAGCTACAGATTTCATGGCAATAGGCTCTAAAAATTTATTTAGATTGTAAGAAAACCAATACTTTGGTGGGCGATCACTTTTAGGTTTATTTCGATAAAAGTCTGAATGCCAAGGGTCTTGCATATCAATGATGTAGGGAACGCCAAATCGCCATTTCCAATACCTACCTAATATTAAAACTGGAAATTGAGTAGTAGAGAAAAATATCAAATCAAACGTTTGACTTTTTAATATAGAATTTACCTTAAAAAAATAAAATAACAAAGAACGCAAAGCCAGTGCTCCAAGGCCTAGTTTGCGGGTCCAAGAGGTAGAAAAAGCTTTTATTTGAAAGATCTGTAGATTAGTAGGAATAGAATGAAGTAATAATTGATCTTGCCCTGTTTCAACATATTTTGGTAAAACAGAAACAACGGTAGCTTTCCAGCCCAATTGATCAAAATAATTTACATTTTGCCTTACCCTGTGCATATCAGCAGCATTGATGGGCGGGAAATGGGGGGAGATGAGCAGGAGAGATTTCAAAAAAAGGAAAAATAATTTGTGTTTATTCTACTTCATATTTCGATAAGCAACAGTCCTGTGATAGTAGACATTTATTATCTAAATATCACAATAGACAATCATTGATTTCCATAGAAAGGGAAAACGGCCACATCCTTTCAATTTGATATTCTTAAAACCTTTTTCTTCCAATACATTTGAAAGGGTATTGAAGGACCAAAATTTGATGTGACCACCGTCCCACAAAACCGTAAAATGACCATCCATCTTACCTGTTAGAGCCAAAACAACATTTTTAAAATATCCATGATATGGTGTTGAAATAACCAACTTGCCGCCTCCTGATTTTAATAAGATTTTTTTGCAAAATTCTAAATATTGACGTGGAGAATACAAATGTTCTATTACTTCAGTTGAAATAATGGTATCAAATTTTAGATGTTGTAGTTCAATAGGTAGATCGTCTGTGCTCAAATCTTGCACAAAAAAATTGTTAGGATTTTTTTGCTTAGCAATTTCAATACCCATTGCTGAGGCATCGGTGCCGTATACCGTGTATCCTTTTTCTATTAACAAATTAGCCAACCAGCCATTTCCGCAGCCTACATCCAATATCAATTTGTTTTTTTCTTTACTTAATAAAGACAATAATGGAGACAATAAATATTTGTAAATATGCGTGTAGTTGGCATTTGTGTACCCGTAATCTTTGTATTCTGACATGGTTTTTAAATTAAAGCAATTAAAATTAAATGGGTCTAGCACAAATCTCTTTCATCCCCTTAATCTCCGACAACGTTTGAATAGGTATTAAAATAGATTTTTCTATGGCAAATAATTGGTAGCCCATTGTTTGAAAGTAATGGTCAAAATCATGAGTAGTAGAGTTTGCCCTATGGATATAGTTGGTGTCGAATTCAAAGAAAATAACTGGTTTTGATTTTTTATGGTTTGCTTTAAGCCCTGCAATACATGCATTTCAAAGCCCTCTACATCTATTTTAATGACAGATATGGTTGAAATATTGTTCTCGTTTACAAAATCATCTCCTATTTTGCATTTGATTATGTTGACTCCTTCAGCTTCATTTTGAATGGAAAAAGTGCCTTGATTAGATGAATGGGAACCAAAATTAGTTTTAATGGTTTTGTTTTCGTTTGATAAAGCTAGCGGAACTATGGTAATATTTGAGTAATTGTTGAGCGCTATGTTGTTTTTGAATTTTTCTCTTATAAAATCTATAGGTTCGAAAGCATAGATTTTGACATTGGGCTGAGTAGCTACTCCTAAGGAATGAATACCAATGTTGGCACCAATGTCTAGAAAAGTACTATTGGCTCGCAAAAAATGTTTAATCAGATTGGTCAAATAAACCTCGTACCCACCTTCTGCAAAAATCTTATACTCTATATAGTTTGTGGTATTTACATGAACCAAACAACCATTAAGAGCAAAAGCCAAACCTTGGAAAAAGGGTTTACCATCTTTACTATGTGTAGGGATGAGCAAACGTGTAAGCCTTTCTTTCAACGGCAATTGCCATGCATGAAACAAGGAGACTTTTTGAAGGGTTGATTTTTTCATTTTCTAAAATTGTATTCCATTAATTTCTACCAAATCTGCTGTTTTCAATCTATCAATTACAAAATCTATATCTCTGATATAAATAGTATTGTAGTTGCCAAATTTGTGGATTTCTGTCAATATTCTCGTAATGGGATTGTATTGATATGGTTTAAAACCGACACTCAAAAAATTTTGATGGATTGCTTCTTCATCATATCCATATCTACCTCCCGAACCATTTAATTCTATAACGATAGCTTTTAATTGCGTTTGTTTCAAAACCTGAATAGCACCCTTTAAAACTTCTGTTTCATAACCCTCTACATCTATTTTGATAAGGTTAGGAATTTTATTTTTTAAAATAGTATCTAATGTATCAATAGGAACTGCAATAGTATCTACATCTGTGTCGACTGCAATATGATTGACAGTATCTAATGATTTTGTAAATTGTAACAATCCTTTTTGGCTACCAAGACCAATGTTTAGGGCTTGAACTCTTTCCTCTATTTTATTAACAGATACATTATTTACCAGATTATTGAACGTACTTGGTACAGGTTCAAAAGCAAAAGTATCACAACCCACATGTGCAGAGGCGAGTACGGTGTAGCTACCCACATTTGCACCTGCATCTACAAAAACATCTTCTTTTCGTAAAAAATG
>CAZMFZ010000109.1:0-12609 GCA_964565665.1 uncultured Bifidobacteriaceae bacterium
ATCGTGAGGTAACCTACGGTATCGGCCAGTGGAACCTGAACAAAACGATCGGTTGGGGTTGGGATATTACCAACTTCGTATGGTGGGTAGGTATTGGTCACGCAGGAACTCTAATTTCAGCCATTCTGCTATTATTTCGTCAAAAATGGAGAACATCAATCAATAGATCTGCGGAGGCAATGACGATTTTTGCGGTGTTATGTGCGGCAAGTTTCATTTTTGGGCACATGGGTCGGCCTTGGTTGGCTTATTGGCCTCTTCCATTGCCCAATGCGTTTGGTTCTCTTTGGGTAAATTTCAACTCTCCATTGGTTTGGGATGTGTTTGCTATCAGTACCTATTTATCTGTATCATTGGTTTTTTGGTATTTGGGCATGGTACCTGATTTGGCTACAATTAGAGACAGAGCAACAAATAAAATTTCTAAAATTGTATATGGTACCTTAGCTTTCGGTTGGACGGGTGGTGCAAAAGATTGGTCAAGATATGAGGCTGTATCTTTAATTTTGGCAGGGTTATCTACTCCTTTGGTATTATCTGTGCATACTATCGTAAGTATGGATTTTGCAACTTCGCTTGTTCCAGGTTGGCATACCACCATTTTCCCTCCATATTTTGTTGCTGGGGCTATTTTCTCAGGCTTTGCAATGGTGTTGACATTGATGCTTGTTACTAGAGTAGTATATAAATTGGAAGATTATATCACCCTCGAGCATGTTGAAACGATGAATAAAATCATTATTCTCACGGGTTCCATCGTAGGTGTGGCTTACATTACTGAGTTCTTTATCGCTTGGTATTCAGGAGTAGAATATGAGTCTTATGCATTTATCAACCGTGCTACAGGGCCTTATTGGTGGGCATATTGGTCTATGATGACCTGTAACGTAATATCTCCGCAGTTATTTTGGATTCGCAAATTGAGAAGAAACATTGCCGCAACTTTTGTGATTTCAATCATTGTC
Organism: uncultured Bifidobacteriaceae bacterium; assembly: GCA_964565665.1. Lineage (GTDB taxonomy): Bacteria > Bacteroidota > Bacteroidia > Cytophagales > UBA9547 > CAZMFZ01. Next base: position 966 of record CAZMFZ010000109.1, read on the forward strand.
AATATTGGTATGTGGTTTGAGCGGTTTGTAATTATCGTTACCTCGTTGCATAGAGATTATTTACCTTCTAGTTGGGCTATGTATGCACCTACTTCGGTTGAGATTGGGTATTATATATTCTCGTTTGGTTTATTCTTTACTTTATTCTTTTTGTTCGCTAAGTTTTTACCTGTGGTGAATATGGCTGAAGTAAAAGCAATATTAAATTCATCGCAAAAACATCAACAGAAAGCATATTTTAAATCAACAGATAAAGCACATGTCTAATAGTAAACATTTTATAGTAGGTGTATTCGAAGATGAGGATGTAGTAATGCATGCCATTGAAGAATTACGTGGTGCAGGCGTTAAAATTCACGAAGTATTTTCTCCCTACCCAATTCATGGTATTGATGATGTATTGGGTATTAAAAAGTCTAGATTGCCAAAAGCTGCATTTATGTTTGGTATTACTGGTACAGCATGTGCATTAATAATGATGATTTGGATGTTAGGTTTCGATTGGCCCATGAATATAGGTGGAAAGAATAATATTCCTCTCCCAGATTTTATTCCTATCACTTTTGAAATAACGGTTCTTTTTTCTGCTTTTGGTATGGTTGGTACTTTTTTGACTGCAAGTAATTTGTTTCCATGGTCAAAACCAGTGATTTTTGATGAAAGAGTTACTGACGACAAGTTTGTAATGGCAATAGACTTATCAAAAAATAAAAATTCTAAAGAGGAATTAGCCCAATTGCTTTCTTTAAATGGGGCTTCTGAAGTAAATGAAAAAGAAATTTAGTTTATAAATGCACCAAATTGGCGTCTTAAAATTTCCACAGTTAATAATGAAAATTTATTCAATTATACTTTCATCAATTTTTGTAATATTATTGGCATCTTGCAAAAAAGATCCTAACAATACAGGAATCGAATATGCACCTGAAATGTATCATTCCAGAGCTTACGAGCCACTTAGTCAAGTTACAGATAAAAATCACGCAGAATACAATTCTAATCCTATCAATCCTTATGGCATGAACATGAGGAAACCAGTGGCAGGTACAATTAAAGTCGCAAAATATACCGCTAATTTCGGTAATGTAATGGCTGAAAACGTGGTTTCTTATCATATAAACAAAGACAGTTTTGAACTATCGGGTAAATATGTAAAGAGTATTTACAAAAAATCAGGGGCATATACTGTAGATTCTACAGCTTTATTAGCAGATGGAAAAGTACTTTACGAGAGATTTTGTCAGCATTGCCATGGTGAAACTGGACAAGGAGATGGTGCCGTTGGCAAAGTGTATAAAGGTGTTCCATCATACAGTAAAGGAAGAGTGAAATTAGATACAGAAGGTCATATTTTCCACACCATTACTTTTGGAAGAAATAGAATGTGGTCGCACGCATCTCAAATTTCTGTAGAAGACAGATGGAAAATAGTGTGTTATGTACAAACACTACAAAATCAAGAATAAATTCATATAATTTAGTTTATAACAATATGGCACATGCGGTTACCGCTTCCGTTGACGAACAACTAGTTTTATCGCCTAATTTCAAGCGCAATCTTTTCATTGCATTAGCTTTAGGAGTTGTAATTTTTGCTTTGGGAATAATTTTGGCAATTTTTGGAGTAGGAGTAGAGCATAGTCATGAAGCTGCACATGAAGTTGCTCCTATTCATGCTGAAGCTGCACATACTACCGGAGTTGAGCACGTTGAAGAATCAGGACATTCCGAAATGTTGGCTCATTCTGAATCACATACTGAAGGTTCTACAGCAGTTGCCGCCCACCACGGGCCTAATTGGTTAACACGAGTGTATGCTGTGTTGTGGCACAATAGTGTATTTTTTACAGGAATTGCAGTAATGGGTTTATTTTTTGTTTGTGTACAATATTTAGCATGGGCAGGTTGGTCTTCGATAATAAAAAGAATTCCAGAGGCTTTTGGTGCATTTATACCCTATGGAGGTGCAGCTTTGCTTGTTATATTCTTATTGGGTCAGCACGATATTTTCCATTGGACACACAGCGAGTTATATGACATCAACAGCCCAGAATATGATAAAATTATAGTTGGTAAATCTGGTTATTTAAATTTACCTTTTTTCTTAGCCAGAATGGTGATTTTTGTTGGCTTGTGGTATTTCTGCTGGTTAAGAATAAGAAAATACTCATTAACTGAAGATTTAGAAGGCACAGATACTTGGTATAATAAGAGTGGCTACATGGCGGCAATATTTGTAATCATTTTCGCAGTTTCCTCATCTATGGTAGCATGGGATTGGATTATGTCAATTGATACACATTGGTTTAGTACCATGTTTGGTTGGTATGTATTCGCCAGTTGGTGGGTTACAGCCTTGGCTACCATTACTTTAGTATGCATTCTATTAAAAGAAAATGGCTATTTGAATGCCATGAACGACAATCATTTTCATGACTTAGGGAAATTTGTATTTGCTTTTAGCATCTTTTGGACTTATGTTTATTTCTGTCAATTTATGCTTATTTTCTACGCAAATCTACCAGAAGAAACGGTGTATTTTATTGAGAGAATGCGTGGTTATAATGGTAAATATGCATGGGTGATATATTTCAATTTGTTTGTCAATTTCGCATTCCCGTTTCTTGCTTTGATGACGAGAGAATCTAAACGTAAATTTGGAATGTTAAAAATTGCTGTGATTGTGGTAATTTTAGGTCATTGGTTCGATTTCTACCAAATGATTATGCCTGGAGTTACTAAAGGAACTAGTGGATTTGGCTTAATTGAACTGGGCGGTATTTTGATATTTGGTTCAGCATTCATTTTGGTAATTTCCAATGCAATGACCAAGGCAAAATTGATACCTGCCAATCATCCAATGCTAGATGAGGCTTTGCATCACAACATATAAAACATTTTAACATCACATTCTATTTTATATAATAGCTAAATAGAATTGCATCACTGTTTTAAACCACTTAATTTAAGTGAAAAAAAAGTGACTCTTTTGACTTATAAAACATAAAAATTCAGATGAATACCTTAATTATTGTAGCATCGTCAGTTCTCATACTTGCCATTTTATTTTTACTTTTTAGAGTTCAATCTTTGGTGTCAATTTTGACTGGTTCAACAAAGAAAATAGCCGGAATGAGCAATAAAATCAATGCGATACTTTTTCCAATCTTCTTTATTTCAGCTTTGATTGCTGTTTATTTCTATTCAGGCTACGCATCTGAATTTTTCCTACCTAAGCCAGCTTCAGAGCATGGAGTAGTTACTGATAATTTATTTTGGTTTATCACAGGTGTGATTCTTGTTGCTTTTGTGTTGACAAATTCACTCTTGTTTTATTTCCCATATAAATATCAATATAGCCCAGATAGAAAGGCACATTTTTATCCTGACAACCACAAATTGGAAATTATATGGACTATAATTCCAGCCATCGTATTAACTGGTTTGGTTTTTTTCGGTTGGAGAGCTTGGACTGATATTACTTCCCCAGCACCAAAAGATGCAGTAGTTTTGGAAATTACTGGTAAGCAATTCAACTGGATAGTTCGCTACCCTGGAAAAGATGGAAAGCTAGGTTCTTACAACTTTAAGTTAATTGATGCTACAAATGAAGTAGGTATTGATTTTGCAGACAAGTCTAGTTTCGATGATTTTCTTCCCCGTGAAATTCATATTCCTAAAGGAAAGCCCGTATTGTTTAAAATTCGTGCTAGAGATGTTTTGCATTCAGTTTTTCTTCCGCATTTTCGCCAGAAAATGGATGCCGTTCCAGGAATGCCAACCAGCTTTTGGTTTACTCCCATTTACACTACGGATGAAATGAGAGGTATCACCAACAATCCAGCATTTAAATATGAATTGGCTTGTACAGAAGTATGCGGAAAGGGCCATTTTGGAATGAAATTTTTATTAGTGGTTGATGAGCCCGATGATTTTGAAAAATGGTATGACCAACAGGAGGCTTTCTTAAAGAAAAATCCCGATTATTTGGCAAATGTTCCTTCAAAGCTTAGGGATTTAGCTTTGAACGTTTCAAACAATTCCGAAAACAAATTGTCTTCTTTCTAAAATAATAAATATTATAATACCATGTCAGCAGCAACATTATCGCACTCAGCTGATGCACACGTAGCACATCACGATGAGCATGAACACGAAGAATTAAGCTTTATTAGAAAGTATATTTTTAGTGAAGACCATAAAACAATTGCAAAGCAATTCCTAATTAGTGGATTAATCTGGGCTGTATTAGGTGGTGCAATGTCAGTAATTTTCAGATTACAATTAGGTTTTCCAGGTGCAAATTTGGAATGGTTGAAACCTATATTAGGCCAATGGATCCAAAATGGAAAAATTGACCCAGAGTTTTATCTGGCTTTGGTGACTATGCACGGAACCATTATGGTATTCTTTGTACTCACAGCAGGATTGAGTGGAACTTTCAGTAATTTCTTGATTCCTTTGCAAATTGGGGCAAGAGATATGGCATCAGGGTTTTTAAATATGTTGTCATATTGGTTTTTCTTTATTTCCAGTACGTTAATGTTTATATCACTTTTTATTGAAACAGGTCCCGCGGCAGGAGGTTGGGTTATTTACCCTCCATTGAGTGCCTTACCACAAGCCATAAAAGGTTCTGGATTAGGGATGACGCTTTGGTTGTGTAGCATGGCAATATTTATTGTATCTTCATTGCTAGGTAGTATCAATTATATTACCACCGTTATTAATTTGAGAACCAAAGGAATGGCTTTTACAAGGCTACCACTTACGATATGGGCTTTCTTCATTACTGCTGTAATTGGTGTACTATCATTCCCTGTTTTGTTTTCAGCAGCGTTATTATTGATTTTTGACAGAAGTTTTGGTACTAGCTTTTACCTTTCTGAGATATACATTGGCGGAGAAGCATTGCACAACATCGGAGGTAGTCCACTATTGTTCCAACATCTATTTTGGTTCTTAGGTCACCCTGAGGTGTATATAGTATTATTGCCAGCGTTAGGTATCACTTCTGAAATTATAGCTACAAACTCTCGTAAGCCTATTTTTGGATACAGAGCCATGATTGGTTCATTATTAGGAATCGCTTTTCTATCTTTTATAGTATGGGCGCATCACATGTTTGTGACAGGTATGAATCCTTTTTTGGGATCGGTATTTATGTTCTTAACTTTAATTATTGCTGTGCCGTCTGCTGTAAAAGCATTTAATTATATAGCTACTATGTGGAGAGGAAATATTGTATTCACTCCAGCTATGCTATTTTCAATAGGTTTAGTTTCCTTATTTATTTCTGGTGGGTTGACGGGAATTATTTTGGGCAATTCCGCCCTAGATATTCAGCTGCACGATACTTATTATGTAGTGGCCCACTTTCACTTAGTAATGGGAAGTGCTTCTTTCTTTGGCTTTATGGCTGGGGTTTACCATTGGTTTCCTAAAATGTTTGGTAGAATGTTGGATGAAAAACTAGGATACATTCACTTTTGGCTAACATTTGCAGGGGTCTATTTGGTGTTTTTTCCAATGCATTATATTGGAATTGCAGGTTTTCCAAGAAGGTATTACTCCTTTACGAGCTATGATGCTTTTAGTACATTTAGCGATTTGAACATGTTTATTAGTGTGGCAGCTATTGTTACCTTTGCTGGACAGTTTATATTTGGTTTTAATTTTTTCTACAGCATTTTCAAAGGAAGAAAGGCTACGGAAAACCCTTGGTCGTCAAATACACTTGAGTGGACAACACCTGTGAGTCCGGGACATGGCAATTGGCCTGGTGCCATACCAGAAGTTCACAGATGGCCTTATGATTACAGCAAACCTGGTGCATCTGCCGATTTTATTCCACAAAATATACCTCTATCTGCTACTCCAGAATCTAATTTGCCACATGAGGAAGAGGAAGTTAAGGCTTTGGCTCATGTGTAGTTATTATTAAAAATATATTTTAGCCCACAAACCAAGCGGTTTTTGTGGGCTTTTTTATTCGAAATAGTTTTAAATATGATACTGGATAATTGTAGAAGAATATTTAGGAAAGTAAGCATATTCACTATTTTAAATGTGTATTTGGTGATACTTGCTGGTGGTGTGGTGAGGTGTACCGGGTCTGGTATGGGCTGTCCCGATTGGCCAAAATGTTTCGGAAGGTGGATTCCGCCAACTAAAATTTCAGAATTGCCAACAAATTATGTTGATTTATATTCAAAGGGTGGGCATCTGAATGTTCAATTCAACGTGCTTAAAACATGGACAGAATATATAAATCGATTGCTGGGAGTAATGGTGGGCTTTGCCATTTTCATTACCTTGATTACGTCATTTGGTTTTTGGAAATCAAATCGTGTGATGGTATATTATTCTCTAGCTGCATTTATTCTGGTTGGTTTTCAGGGGTGGCTAGGGGCAAAAGTGGTAGATTCTAATTTAAAACCAGTTATTATTTCCATTCACATGCTTTTTGCATTGGTTATTGTTGCTCTACTATTGAAAACTTTGGCCATTTCCGGTACTAAAAGACAGGAAATTCATCAATTTCAGAGTTCAAATTTGATTAAATGGTCGGCATTTGTAGTATGCTTAATTGTAATAACTCAAATATTGATTGGCACACAAGTGAGGCAGTCAATAGATGTTCGGGCTTTGCTTGGAGATGATAGAAACGAATGGTTAAATGGGCTTGGATTAATTTTTAATCTTCACATTGCATTTGCCTACATCGTAGTTTTTTCAACCGGATTTTTAATTTTTAATTTAATTAAAGGAAAGGTGCATAGATTCTTAGTTTGGGCTTTGTCTATATGTATATTAATTGAATATTTAGGTGGAATATTGATGTATCGATTTGCCTTACCAGCTTACATGCAGCCCGTACACCTTACTTGTGCATCACTTTTGTTTGGACTTGCTTACTATTTGTATGTAGTAATTGATTTTAAACGTGTAAAATCCTCTATACTAAATTAGTATTTACCTGATGTAAAAAAATCTTTATTTAAATTTTATGAGATACATTTTAAGTGCTGGCAATTACTTTGCTCCCTCTTAGTGCAAAAAATAGTACATAAATATAGCAACATGCTGGAATGATAAAAGCTATTTGTATATTTTGAACAGTTGAAATATACCCCATAATAGCGGGAATAATAGCTGCACCAACAATGGCCATAACTAAAAATGTAGAACCATCTTTTGTATATGCACCTAAATTTTTTAGACTTAATGTAAATATGGTAGCGAATTGAATAGAATTGAAAAACCCGAGTGCTACTATACACCACACTGCTACCATACCACTTGTTAAAATTGCGGCACTTACTAACCCGATAGCAATTACAGCATAAACGGTCAACATTTTTGCAGGGTCAAATTTTTGTGTTAGCCACGCACCTATAAATCTCCCAATCATAAAACTGCCCCAATGGAATACGATAAAGTTTGCAGCCATTTTTTCGGAAACACCTTCAATTTGTAAATGTTGCATAAAACGAATAATGAAACTTGCAACCCCTTCTTGAGCACCTACATACATAAATATTGCAAGAACTCCCAAGCTCAAATGTTTAAATTTGAATACTGAAAAAGGGGATTGTGATTTCATGGTTTTTTCTGCATCCGTATTTAACCCTTGTTCTTTAATTTCAGGAAGTTTTGTAATGAAGATAATAATGGCAATTAGTATAAAAATTCCTGCAATGATTAAATAGGGCATTTTAACTCTATCAGCTTCGAATATTTTATAGTTTTCCAAGTCGAATAGCGACATTGATGCCAAATCAGATTCTGATTTTTCAACCCCTGACAATATTACTTGAGCACCTATGAAAGGTGTTATAGTAGCCCCTAACGAATTGAAACCTTGTGCTAAATTTAGCCTACTAGAAGCACCTTTCGGGTCGCCTAAAATTGAAACATAAGGGTTGGCAGCTACTTCTAAAAAGCAGAATCCACAAGCCATAATACAAAGTGCAGATAAAAAGAAAGGATAAATTCTGGTAGTCGCAGCTGGATAAAATAGTAATGCACCTACAATGGCAATGCCTAATCCAATTAATATCCCATTTTTATAACCTACTTTTTTCATTACCCAACCTGCAGGGATAGCGGCAAAGAAATATCCTGCAAAAAATGCCGATTGTACCAGCGAAGACTGAAAATCGGACAAATCTAATGCTTTCTTTAAATGTGGAATTAGAATGTCATTCATTTTTCCACCCAAAGCCCAAAGAAAAAACAGACTCGTAACTACTATTAGAGGTATAGTATAGTTTTTTGAAGAGTCGTAATTGGACTTGATATTAGAAGAATCGGAAGCTATGGCCATTGGTAGTAAAAAAGAAATAAGTACTTATCTAGCAAAAGTATATAAATTCTTGGTTTTGTGATATTTACATTTAAAAAAACTAAACATTTCAATCTATTACAATCATTTAATGCCTAACATTTCTATTTTTGTTAAAAATGAATGCAATGCCAAAAATATTAATTATAGACGATGAGAGAGCGATTAGACAGACCTTAAAAGAGATTTTAGGATATGAAAAATACCATGTAGAAGAAGCGAAAGATGGAGAAGAAGGTATAAATCTTCTTTTGAAAAATGAATATGACGTAGTAATATGTGATATAAAAATGCCAAAATTAGATGGGATAGAAGTATTAGAAAAGGCTAAATCTGAAGGCGTGACAGCACCTTTTATTATGATTTCTGCTCATGGAACGATAGATACTGCTGTTGATGCCACCAAAAAGGGTGCTTACGATTTTATTCAAAAGCCACCTGACCTAAATCGTTTGCTCATAGCCATTAAAAATGCAATTGAGAATAAATCGCTTGTAACACAGACTAAAGTACTTAAACAGAAAATTGTACAAGGCAACGAAATAGTTGGACAATCTTTAGCTATTCTTCAAGTAAAAGATATGATTGTGCGAGTAGCCGCAACAGAGGCAAAAGTATTAATCACTGGCCCAAATGGCGTAGGTAAAGAGCTGGTTGCTAGGCAATTACATCAATTTAGTAAACGTCTATCCCAATCATTTATTGAGGTGAATTGTGCTGCTATTCCTTCAGAGTTGATTGAAAGTGAGCTTTTTGGTCATGAAAAAGGATCATTTACTTCTGCTATTAAAAATAGAATTGGCAAATTTGAGCAGGCTGATGGTGGTACGCTTTTTTTGGATGAAATTGGAGATATGAGTCTAAGTGCTCAAGCTAAAGTATTAAGGGCTTTACAGGAGCGAAAAATATCAAAAGTAGGTGGTGAAAAAGAGATAGATGTTGATGTGAGGGTAATTGCAGCCACCAACAAAAATTTGCAAAAAGAAATAGAAAATGGAAATTTTAGAGAAGATTTATATCATCGACTTGCTGTAGTAATTATTGAAGTGCCATCGCTCAATGAACGAATCGATGATATTAATTTACTGGTTGATAAATTTTTAATAGATATAGCTTTGGAATATGGATCAAAGCCTAAAATCATTGATAATGAGGCAGTTGAGTATTTAAAAAATCAAAAATGGACTGGAAATATTAGAGAACTTAGAAACGTAATCGAGCGACTCCATATAATGAGCTCAGCTACAATTACTTTAAAAGACACAAAAAAATACGCTGCTAAATAGGAACTATGCGTTTTTGATTTTTTCTACATTATTTGTTTTATTTTTCAAATAAGTAGGGCAAGTCCGTTGTGGAGCACATGCTGAGACAAGTACTACAAAAGTTACTAAAGTGATGATGAAAGCCTTCATTAGTATTCTATTTTGATTTATAAATTATAGAAATATAGCAGCTGATATATTTGTTTCAATTTTAGCACAGCCAATGCTATTGATTGATATTAATACAATAATAGATAAATTTATTTTTAATCAAAAAGTATTTTTAATAAATAGATTTTTTGGGTAAGAATAATTCTAAATCAGGAGATTACACCCTCTAATTTCAGAATTATCAAATCTGCCAAGAATTTTAAACTTACCATTGGGCAGAATTTCACCCAAATCTTTTGTTTCAACAAAGGCACACGAATCTATATTTGCCAAATCAATAATATTTACTCCACCACGCTTTATTATTTCTGATTTATCGAATGGATCATCCGTATTTCTAAGCATTATTTTCATCCAGAAAGGGCTTGAAAATTCACCATTTTCTGGAGCATAAGCTTGGGATAATAGCTCTGTCATGCCGTATTCTGATGCTATTGAAATAGTATTTAACCCTAAATTAAGTATTTCATGCAGTGATTCACGCACCATTTCTTTGCGTTTTCCTTTCATACCGCCAGTTTCCATTACAATACAATTTTGCAGGTCTGGCTTAAATTGTTCTGCCAAATCAAGTAAGGCAAAGCTTATACCAATTAATATCGTTTTAAGCCCTTTGGCCTTACAATCCGATAATTGCGATAGCATTTCCTCATAATTATTCAAATAAAATGGAAGGTCAGGCTTTGCACTTTTGCCAATAAAATGTTCAACCATATATATTAGTGAAGAACCATTTCGCTCTGCATACGAAGGTAACAATGCTATAAAAGCAAATTGTGAAATAGAACCAAAGAACGATTCGAATATTTTTATACTGATTTTTTTGTAAAATGCTGCATCCGCCACAAAATGTTGGCTTCTCTGATGCCCGGTAGTGCCACTACTTTGAAATATTATCTCAATAGGTTTTTTCCCTGTTTTCACCTCAAAATTTTTAAAGAATTCGATGGGTAAAAAAGGTATATCTTGAAGCTTTGTAACAGATGAGGGATCTATTTTTAAAAATTTCAGATAATTGCTATATACAATGTTGTGCATAGCTTGGTATTGAAATGTTTTTATGGCAATTTCATCAAAATTTGATTCGGTGATTGAAAAAATTTCCTTCTTAATAAATTTTGAAAAATCCATTGTTCAAAATTGCCTTAGTTAATAGCAATAAGCAAATTCGCAGTTAGGATAATTTAGAAATAAAGCCAATTTTAGTAATTTAGTATTTGACATCTACATCGAATGGATTTTTTATCTCAAGACCTTAATACATATATAGAACAACATACTGAGGCTGAGAATGAGCTTTTGCAGCGTATAAATCGGGAAACACATAGTCGTGTACTAATGCCTAGAATGCTTTCTGGACAATTGCAAGGAAGAGTTTTGGCCATGTTTGTGGCGATGATAAAGCCTATAAATATTCTCGAAATAGGCACATTTACCGGCTATTCAGCATTATGTATGGCTGAAAATTTAGCTGAGGAGGCTACTCTGACCACCATAGATATTAATGAAGAGCTGGAGGACAGAGTACGTGAATATTTCAAAAATTCTGGTAAAGAAAATCATATCAATTACCTGATAGGCAATGCTTTAGCAATTCTGCCAACTCTAAATACAATTTTTGATTTGGTGTTTATTGATGCAGATAAAGATAATTATTCCAATTATTATGATCTTGTGTTTGATAAAGTGAAGAAGGGTGGCTTTCTAATAGCGGATAATGTGCTTTGGAGTGGAAAAGTAGCGAATGTAAATCTTCAAAAACGAGATAAAGATTTGGAAGCGATACTACATTTTAATAAGAAAGTGCATGAAGATAACAGAGTTTCTAATGTATTATTCCCTATCAGAGACGGGTTAATGG
>CAZMFZ010000110.1:0-12232 GCA_964565665.1 uncultured Bifidobacteriaceae bacterium
CTTTCTAAATTTATTTATCAATTCCGTTTTTATCATATTGTCTGCATTTATAATCGTGTGCAGAAAGTGTCAATTTACTACGTCACTGTATTCAGAAAACGGTCGCTTTTGTCATGGGCAGGCTCACTTTTTCTTATTGGTCGAATTAATATCTATGGAATTGTCAATTGCTTTTGGATAGGCTTCTACAAATTTATTCTTGAATATATTGAAAATGGTAGGCCATATTTCCACTTTTACATCTTTCAAATCTCCTTCAAATGGTATTCTGGTGGCAAATCGTTCCTTTGGGGAGTTTTCGGTCACTTTTAAAGTTGTACCCACCAATCCGCTCCACACATGCTGAAGCCAAGTTTCATCTTTATCCTTTTTCAAATCAAGCACTTTAATATTTTCCAATAACGGCTGCACATAGCCTTTCAGATGCGAATTGTAAAGTGCCGCTTCCATAAAGAGTGAAAACTGCCCTTCCTCAAAATCAAACTTGGCATAGGCTTTAGTGAAATCACGTAACGCAGTGAGGTTTACTTTTCTAAATTTAAAATCCACATTAAAGTCTGGCACTTCTTTCAATATGTTCATATCGGCTGTTACTTCCAATTGACCTTTGCCTATCGAATTGCCTGTTAAATGCAAGTGTGATGGCAACTTATCACCTTTTTCATACACATTTCTCAAATTGGTGATTTCAGCATTCATCTCATTGATAAATACTTCAACTTTGGGTTTAGAATAGCTGTCGAAATAGGAGATTTTACCATTATTGACAGTTACACTATTGATGGTAAAGTTGGGTAAATCGGCCACAGTTTTTATCCAATTGCCTTCCGCACCCGTTTGTGTTTGGGCTTTGGTAGGGCCTTTTACAAAGTTTACTTTTGGGTTTTCCAATATCGTCCTTCCTAGTATCTTGCCTTTAAGCAGAGGTCTCCATTCCAAAATATTGCTTATTTCATCTACATAAATAAAAGGAACAGGGATGTCGCCTTCCAGTTTTTCAATTTTGAAGCCACCTACGCTAAAGCCAACCTGCAAAATATTGAGTTGAAATTTATCTATATGCCCTCTATAGCCTTCCATATTGGCTAGTATCTTGTTTACATTCTTCAACACAAAATAGGGGATAGCCAAGTAAACACCTACTATCAATGCCACAATAGTGCCAGCAATTATGTAGCCCTTTTTAATGTTTACACTCATTTTCGTTTTGGTTTAGGTATAGGTTTGGTTGATTTAAATTAATTGAGTAGCCAAATATTGAAATTGAGGTATGAGGCAAAAGAAACCCAAAGTAAATAAGGGATCATTAGCCACCCAGCTGCTCTTGATTGGCGAAAAAAGAGTAGCGTTGTAATCAATATAAGCACCCACATAATCGCAATGGTAAGCAGCCCTAATGCGGGCGATTCGCGGGCGAAAAACATATAGCTCCACAACACATTCACAATAAGTTGCAGCACAAAAAATGTGTTAGCTACTTTTATATCGGTAGTTAATGGCTTTATCCTGATTTTGTACCAAGCAATGGCCATTAGTGTATATAGCAACGTCCAAACCGGACCAAATATCCAGTTAGGCGGGTTTAAAGCAGGTTTTACAAGCGAAGGATACCAAAATTTTACTGGATCTTTAGTGAGTAGGTAACCAATACCGCTTGCCGCAATGCAGAGCAAAAGGCTTGTAAAGAAAATTCCAGCCTGAAACTTCGTTTTTTTATGCGATATGGTGCGATGTGAAGCGTGAGTTGTTGCCATGATGAGTTATTGAAAGTCTGAATAAATTTAAGCCAATTCCCTTCTGAGTTTTGCCCCTGATATATTGAGTTTGTCTCTATATTTTGCCACTGTTCTGCGTGCCACATTGTAGCCTTTGGTTTTCAATATTTCTGAAATTTGCATGTCGGTAAGTGGGTTGTCTTTGCGCTCGTCTACCAACATTTCTTGCATGATGTTTTGAATTTCTTTATTGGAAACAATCTCGCCCGATTGTGTAGCCATTCCCTCTGAAAAAAGCTCTTTGAGTAGAAAGGTGCCAAAGTCTGACTGTACATATTTATTGCTGGTAACGCGTGAAACAGATGAAATATCTACCCCTGCCCTATTGGCTACATTTTTCAAAATCATAGGTTTCAAATCTTTAAAATCGCCCGTTATGAAAAACTCATATTGCAGACTCGCTATCACATTCATAATGTTAAGCATGGTGCTTTCACGTTGCTTCAAGGCATCTACCAACCATTGGGCTGAAGATATTTTGCTTTTCATGAATGTAATTGTTGATCTGTCGTTCTTAGTTTTCACTCCTTCTTTGCACGAAGTAGCGAGCGATTTCATCATTTCAATTATTTTAGAATTTAGCTTTACTTCAGGAATGTATTTATTGGTAAGCGATACTATTAGTTCGCCATCTTGAGCCGATACTGAAAATTCGGGCATCACATGGTTGATGTTCATTGACGAATCGGCCGTTACGTTTGGTTTAGGATTGAGCTTTGTCATCAAATGAATGGCATCTTTCAATTCATCGGCCGATATTTTTAAGTTTTTTATGACTTTGGTATAGTTTCTATTTTCTAATTCTACAGCAAAGTTTTGCAATAAATTGTAGGCAATATCAATGTGCTTGGAGGTGCCTCTTCTTCTATCTAATTGTATCAATAAACATTCCTTTAGGTTTCTGGCACCAATGCCAGCAGGGTCGCATGATTGAATATAATTTAGAGCTGTTTCCATTTCTACAGTTTCTACTACCACCTGATTTGAAAACGAATATTGATAGGCAAGCTCTTCCAATTCAGTTCTCAAATAGCCATCATCGTCAAGAGAATCTACCAAAAAATCGGCTATACCTTTCTGCCTATCATCGAGACTGAGCATGGAAATTTGCTCTTTTATTTTATCGTAAAATGTGCTGCAATTGGCAAAAGGGATGAAATAATTTTCTTGTTCATTTTGGCTGTAGATGTCATTCATTTTGTATTGTGGAATTTCATCTTCATAAGGCTCGTAGAAATCGGCATAATCTTCATCATTCTCGTTAAAATCATCATTTTCTTGCTCTTCATTCGAATCTGAGTCTTTTTCTTCCTTTTCATCTGTGCCAGTTTCCAAAGCCGGATTTTCTACCAATTCATCTTTTATTTTCTGTACCAGCTCTTGAGAAGATAAATGCAAAAGATTTAGCATTTGAATTTGCAGTGGCGAAAGCTTTTGCGATTGTTTCTGTGCAATAGATTGATTTAACATACAATTGAGTTGGGTTAAATTTAAAGTCAGTTGAAAAAGAAATAACCAACTATTGAGCCAACTTTATTTGAGGTAAAAAAATACAAACACAATGTCCGTAAATATTTGATAATGAGATATTTGCGAATTTATATTAGTTTGTCAAAATAATTTTAGAGGTATAATCTGAGGAAATGATTCTACATACTGTAGATAAAAGCTGGGAAGTAGCTGCCTAGATGCCTTTCGATGGGTTGCAAACTTTATATGTCATATTTAAGACTCACAATTCATATGGCAAAAAAAAATCTTTTTTGTTTATCGAAGTGGCTTTTTTGTTTGTCATTCGTTCGGGGCATTTCATCTATATTTATCTATTCCTTAAAGGCAATAAGTAATTTTGTTACGTAAAACGATTTGTATATTTTATCAAATTATTTTTACCAAAGAATATTTACTCCCCAACAACTTTTCAATGTGTAGAATCAGTGGTATTCTTTCTTCCCAATATTCTCCAATCGAACTCACTGATTTAATTCAGACCATGAACAATACCATGGCACATGGCGGGCCTGATGACGATGGCATATTTGCAAGTGAGGACGATAATTTGGTGTTGGGTCATAGAAGGCTTTCATTGTTAGATCTTTCATTTGCAGGGCATCAGCCTATGGAGAGTCACAATTTGGCAATTTCTTTCAATGGTGAGATTTACAATTTTACCGAAATTAGAGACGAACTCATTTCTTTTGGATTTACATTCACTTCCCATTCCGACACAGAAGTGATATTGAAAGCTTACGAACACTGGAATGTATCGGCTTTCTCCAAATTTAACGGCATGTTTGCCTTCGCTTTGTTTGACAAAGATAAGCACGAACTATACTTGGTGCGTAATGGCAATGCAGTAAAGCCACTCTATTATTACTATAAAAAAGAAACTCTTATATTCAGTTCTGAAATTAGGGCTTTCCTAGCGTTGCCAATCAAGTTGACTGAAAATCCCGATTGGAAACTGCTCTTTTTGGTGTTTGGGCATCTTCCCGAGCCAGTAACCACCCTGAAAGATGTAAAGATGTTGCCCAAAGGCAGTTTTTTAAAAATCAATACATTAAATAAAGCCTCTGAAATTGGGAAATTTCAATTTCAAACAAAAATAGCATCGCCACAAAGCTACGAAGAGGCGAAATACCAAGTAAAAAATGCTCTTTCATCAGCTGTAAAGCGAAATTTGATTTCTGATGCACCTATTGGTATATTTTTGAGCGGTGGTATAGACTCTAGCATTATTGCATTGGTTGCCCAACAGGCATATAACGGTCAGCTTAACACACTTTCTGCCACATTTGACGATGCGGAGTTTAGCGAACTTCCATTTCAGGAAATGATAAGCAAGCAAATAGGCAGCAAACACCTGAATTTCACAATTAATAATTCAGATTTCAGCACCTATTTAGCCGATATACAAAATGCGTTCGACCAGCCTACTACCGATGGTATAAATACTTATTTCATTTCAAAACTAGCACAGAGAGCTGGCTTGAAGGCTGTATTATCGGGCTTGGGAGCCGATGAATTATTTGGTGGCTACCCCTCTTCGCAAAACAATGCACTTATAAATTTATTATCAATACACCCCAGCTTTGCATTTGGACTTTACAGGTTTGCACCAGATTTCAAAAGAAAAAAGATAGAGTATTTGAAAATTGACAATTTGCTAGGTAAATTTTTATTGTACAGATCAAATTATTCTCCTTCGGAAATTACGAAAATTTTACCCTATAGCGAATCTGAAATTTTCGACAGATTAAAGGCATTTTATGTAGGAAATTTTGCTAAAGAACTCTCTGCATTTGAGCAAGCCAGTTGGTTTGAGACAAATTTATATATGCAAAATCAGCTGCTTAAAGATACTGATGTAATGAGCATGTGGCATGGTGTGGAAGTGAGAGTGCCGTTTTTAGACGATGAATTTCTATCGGTGGTAAATCAAATTGCTACACCATACAAAACACAAGGCATCAGAAGTAAAGATTTGCTGATTGCGGCTTTTGAAGATATACTTCCCAAAGAAATATGGAACAGACCCAAACAAGGATTTGCGTTTCCATTCAAATCTTGGATGAAAAAGCGGGAAATTATAGATGAGATGCTAAACAACAAAAGCCCTTATGTAAAGTATCTGACCCAACTTTTTCAGCAAGACAAACTGGAATGGTCGAGATTTTGGAGCTTGTACATGATTAATATTTTTGACAGGAAACACTTTAATATCAAGAATAGGAATCTTGCAGTTTTGCAGCCTGCCTAGAAGCTTTGCCAAGGTATTCGTACCATTGTTCGTCTATATTTCCTGAAAAATCTCTTAAAAACAATAAAAATGAAGGCTTGAATGGCTTAGAACGCAATATCATTCCCGCTTCATCAGGCGTGCTATCGCCTTTGCGAGCATTGCAGTTTCGGCAAGCGGTGGTGAGATTGTCCCAAGAAGAAGGGCCTTTTCGAGAACGAGGCAATACATGGTCAATTGTCAAATCGCTCAATGAGCCACAATATTGACACTTCATGCCATCTCTTCTGAATATATTTTGCCTGTTTAGCAACACGCCTCTGTAGGGCAGCTTCACATAATCAATTAGCCTGATAATGGAAGGCATTGGAAATGAGCTATTTACAGAGCGTAGAAATTTATCTTTGGCATCGGCTACCATTTCAGCTTTTTGCAAATACACCAAAAGAAAGGCACGCTGAACACTGCACACCGTGAGTGCCGAATAATCTTGATTTAAGATAAGTACTCGTTCAGCCATTTTACTATAAAATTGTAGCCGCTTTTAGTTTTTTTTACAATTATGCAATTGAAAGTATTCTTCTAATGGTTGATAATTTATGCGAATATTTTTGGGTTGTCAAATTATATATGCCTTTTTCATCCACAACATCAATTCTCACTTGCCCATGTGCGTGAATGATTTTGTTGTCTTCCAGCACCAATCCCACATGCACAATTTTCCCATTTGCATTTTCAAAAAACGATAAATCGCCTGTTTTTATTTCAGAAATCCCGATTTGAATGCCATGTTCGGCTTGTTGGTAAGCATCACGCTTTATTTTATAGCCAAATATTTTATAAAGCATTTGCATATAACCAGAACAATCGGCACCAAACAATGTCTTTCCACCCCATAAATAAGGCACTTGATTGTAACGCAAAGCCATAAACCTTATAAAATCGGCATCAATTGGTGGGGAATGGTATAATTCGCCTTGAAAAGTGTAGGCTACATTTCCTATTTTGAAATTTCTGCCTTGTAAAAATGGCAAGGTAGAACCAAGCGTAATTAATTGACTGCCAGATTGATGCTCTACCAAAGCAACATCGTCCATACAGGTTTGATGTGTTGTTTGGATAAAAGCCTCAAAAAAGGATTCTGACACTTCATTGTGTTGAAGTTTATCAATCCAGCCTTCGTATTCATCAAATAATATTTTGATTTTATACCATTTTTCGTTTTCACCTGCTATCACATACCCATCGCCAAACAAAAGCTGGGTACAAAGTTCGCTTTTCTCGGATGGCTCGGTGCGAACGGGTACAATACTCAGGCTTGAAACTCCGTACATATCTATTTATAGTATGATAATAATGCAGAAATCTACCTCTTTTTACAACTCCAAATCTTGCAACCCTGTTTTCAAGGGGAAGTCTTTTCCATTCCAATGAAAAGTGCCATTCGTGTTTTCAGGCAAAGAAATAGTAGCAGATATTCCATATTTGCCATTTCGTTTGAGGCTAACTTTTATTTCTCCATTTGGGTGCGGCATTTTCCCTTCTGCAAAGGTTAATTCTCCCAGATTTGGAGCTATTCTCACTGTTTTGAATGCTGCAGTACTCGGTTCGATTCCTAAAACAGTAGCAAGCAAATCGTAGTTTGGGCTGGCACTCCAACCATGGCAATCGCTACGGCTAGGCTCGGGTTTTTCGGCAAATGTAGTAAGTCCGATTTTGAGCATATCACGCCAAGGCGTAAGCATTTCGATATATTTATCGCCCAAGCCAGCTTTTTTCATGGCTTGATTCAAATAGAATCTGTAGTAAACCGTGCACTGCACCAAAGTTTTATCTGCAATTGTTTTCTGCATCAATGCTTTGGCGGCTTCGCCTTCAATGGTGTTGGTCAATACCGCAAAAATATTGGCATGTTGGCTGTATTCTGATTTATCGGGCAAATCGGCCATCATCAATTTTTTTGTATCCCAACACAAAGCTTTGGTGGCCTGTTTGAGTTTTAAGGCAATTGCATTATAGGTTGATGCTTCTTTTTTCATTCCAAAAGCATAAAAAAGTGCTGCCGATTTTTCTAAAGCATACACCAATTGTAAAGTGTGGATTGCCGAACCTTTCGACAAATCGCCTTGCGGTTCGCCACTTCCTTTGTCTTGGCCGAGCCAAGGCCATTGATTTGGCCAATCTACAAAATTCCAATGTGGCAGGCTGCCTAGCATATTTATCTTGGGGTCAATTTTATTGATATGCCATTCCAATACCTCTTGTATACCTTTTAAATGAGATTTTACAAAAGCATCGTCTGATTTGTGCCACCAGAAATCGTGCACCATCATGGCCCAAAACAATGAAAATGGAGGAATAATTTGCTTTAAATTATTGGGATAGCGACTTTGGGTAAGGCCTTCTTCTGTGCGTGAATCGGCATACTGATTGATTGCATTTTTCATCAATCGCTCATCTCCACTCACATAAAGCGAAATAAGTGCCTGAATACGTGTATCACCAACATATTGCATTTGCTCGTAGTATGGGCAATCCATATAAGTTTCAAAAGCACACAACCTAACTGTACGCCAACTTGTGTTCCATATTGCTTTGATTGAAGTATCGCTACAAGTAAAACTGGCATTTTCCTGAAAAGGATAAGCAGTAAACTTGGAATAAAAATCCTCAATCTCAACCGGCTCAAGATAAGCCTCGATAGTGAGTTCAATATATCTGAAGGTACGATAAGTCAATGGGCGATACCATCTATTGGCTTCACCATCTAGGTAAATTACATCAAAAATACCATCACGAATTTTACCCGCCACCTCATTGCGATTGCCCTTTCTTTCTTCTTTTACATTTTCAAAAGGGGCTTCCATGTATTTCAAAGTTATTTTTGCTCCTTTGCCACCACTAATTAAAAGTTCAGGATAAGCTGTGGTTAGATAATTTTGGTCAATTAAAATAGTGGCCTTTGCCCAAGGATTTACAGTTAATTTTCCTTTTCGTTTGAGAAAGCCCTCATTTTTTTCCACTCCTGTTAATTCACGAATACTTGCAAAGCGTTGCATGGTTTCTTCAGGGAAAGGCAAGTTTCTTTGTACCAATTTCCTGTTTGATTGCAAGTTGGGGTTTGCAGAAATTGCATCTTCAGTTTTGATGGCAATCAGCCATTTAGAATCGTCATACTCAGGCTTCTCCCAGCCAAAGGTGTATTTGGGCATAAAGAATAATTCTCTTGCTCCAATTACTCTATGGTCGTCATTTAGGGGAAAATAGGCATTTGATTGGTATACTTTCCAACTTTCATCGGTATTTACCAAATTTTCAAACTGCGTATTTCCCTGAATTACTAAGCCTGTTTTGTATGAAAGTTGAGCCCAACCGGCATATTCTCCCAAATTCCAGACCTGCACTGCTATTGTATTTTTGCCAGAGCTCAAATATTTAGCAATATCGACTGTTTCAAATCGCCAATGTGCCACATCGCCTTTCGCAGGCCCAGTGCAAACTCTTTCCCCATTCACAAACAACCAATAGCGATTATCGGCCGAAATGTTAATTACAAATTTCTCAGTTAGCGATGCTAATGTAAATGATTTTCGGAATTGCAACACCTCGTAGCCTTTTTCAGAGGCGTATGGATGGCTTATCCACGATGCTTGCCATTTGTTATTCTGCAAATCGGGATTGATGATTTGAGCCGAAAGAGATAGAACGAAGGCAAAAAGAAAGAGAGCAAAAAATGGGATTGGGAGCTTATTCACAATATTTGAATTAGAAAGTAAAACTTTAGGTAATCTCGAAAACTCAATTTAAGACATTCCCTTTATTCTTTTATTAGATTCTAAGCCAATCTCATTACTTAAGATGCTCCTTCTCCATTTATTGCCGTTGGTTTAAACCAACGGCAATAAATGGAGCTTACCCAATTGAATTTATCCCGAAGTTAATGACATTAGACTCTAAGCCCTCACTCTGGAGCCTAAAAAACCATAGAAAGCAATATAAATATAGCAAACCAAAGGTACTAAAAATGCAATTTGAATATCGCCTTTCCAATCGGAAACCAAGCCCATCAAAGGCGGCACTATGGCTCCACCAAATATGGCCATTATCAAGTATGAAGAACCCGATTTCGTAAACTTGCCCAAGTTGTCGATACCCAAAGTAAAAATGGTAGGGAACATGGTAGAATTGCAAAAACCAATAATAGTAATGCACCAAAGGGCTGTGTATCCCGTGCCGGTAATGGCTATAGCCAACAGAATAATTACAGCTACGCCATTTACACCAAGCCAAATTCTCGGGTTAATTTTTGTGAGCAATGCAGCACCCAAAAACCTGCCAATCATGGCAAATAGCATATAGAAACTCACAAAATTTTTGGCATCTAATTCGCCCAGCCCAGCAATTTGAGGCAATTTGGCAAATTTGATTAGGAAACTTCCAATAGATACTTCGGCTCCTACATATAAAAATATTGCCAATACGCCTAATGCCAAATGGCTGAATTGCCAAACACTCGATTTGGAAGTATTGAGGTTGTCTTCCAAGGCTACCTCTTCTTCCGCTTCAATTG
The DNA here is from genome assembly GCA_964565665.1 of uncultured Bifidobacteriaceae bacterium. Lineage (GTDB taxonomy): Bacteria > Bacteroidota > Bacteroidia > Cytophagales > UBA9547 > CAZMFZ01. The sequence continues at coordinate 10,085 of CAZMFZ010000110.1, forward strand.
AAGGTAGATTTGAGAAGAATATCAATAAACCAATCAATATCAAAATGCCGGCCAAAGCTGCATAGGGCAATATCACAGAGCGGGCTTCAGAAATTTGGTAAGCCAATTTTTGTGCATCTGAAAGTGCATTCCACTGATCGGCAGAATATTCTATGCCCGACAAAATCAATAATCCACCCAAATAAGGCCCAACGGCAGCTCCTAGCGAGTTGATGGCTTGGGTGAAATTTAGCCGCGATGAGGCTGTTTCTGGCTTGCCAAGTAGTGCTACATAAGGATTAGCCGCCACTTGTAAAAGAGTGATTCCAGAGCCTAATACAAATAAACCAGCTAAGAAAAAACCATAAATACGTGTGGTAGCCGCAGGAATGAAAATCAATGCTCCTAAAAACATGATGGCCAAACCTAAGATAATACCCCATTTATAACCGATTTTTTTAAGTACCCATCCCGAAGGAAGCGACATTACAAAATAGGCACCAAAGAAAGCAAACTGAACCAGTGAGGATTGAAAATCAGAGAGATTACAAGCCTTTTTTAAATGGGGAATAAGAATATCATTTACATTAGTAACCAATGCCCAGATGAAAAATAAAGAGGCAAGCACTGCTAAGGCTCCGTTGTAGTTTTGATTTTGGTCTATTTTAGTTTTGCCGACAGAGCCGGTTGATATAGTTGCCATTTGAGGATTGAAAGTATTTAATGCGGGTTGCTAAAGTTTTAAATTGTGGTTATCCACAAAAATAGAATAAGATTTGCCTTTAAAAAACTTAGTGCTGGTTAATGCCTAAAAAATCTATAATATTCTTGCAAATAAACCCAATTTGCTCCTCATCTAGCTCTGTGTGCATGGGTAGCGACAATACTTCTGTTGATAATTTCTCTGAAATATTCAAATCTAATGCTTGTCCATCTTTTTTATACGCCTTTTGTTTATGAGTTGGCAATGGGTAATACACCATACTTGGAATACCCTTGGCTGACAAATATTGCTTCAAAGCATTGCGTTTTCCATTTTTTACTTTGATGGTATATTGATGAAATACATGAGAAGAATAATTTACCCTTTCAGGAATTTGTATTTCAGGAATTGTTTTTAAAAATTTATCGTAGTGTGAAGCGGCTTTTTGCCTTGCCAGAGTGTATTGAGTCAAATACTTTAGTTTCACCATTAGCACAGATGCTTGCAAAGTGTCGAGCCTTGAGTTTATTCCAATAGTTTCGTGCAGATATTTTTCCTTTTGCCCATGATTGGCTATTGTTTTCATATTTTCCGCCAGTTCACTGTCGTTGGTAAATAGGGCTCCGCCATCGCCCATGGAGCCCAAATTTTTTGAGGGAAAAAATGAAGTAGTTCCAACATGGCCAATAGTACCCAATTGCTTGATTGTGTTGTCAGGAAAATAATAATCTGCACCAATAGCTTGGGCATTGTCTTCTATTACATAAAGATTGTATAGTTGAGCCAATTTCAAAATGGCAAGCATATTGCAACTTTGCCCAAATAGATGTACAGGAATAATGGCCTTAGTTTTTTCGGTAATTAATGCTTCTGCTTTTTTTACATCTATATTAAATGATTGTTCTTCAACATCTACAAACACAGGTATGAAACCAAGCAAAGCTACGGCTTCCGCAGCCGCTATGTAGCAGAATGAAGGCACTAGTATTTCACTTTCTTTAGGCAAATTCAGAGCCATCAAAGCTATTTGGAGGGCATCTGTGCCGTTTGCACAAGTAATTACGTGTTTTACATTTACAAAATCGCCCAACAGTTGTGCAAAAGTTTTCACCTCCTCTCCATTGATATAATTGGCACAATGTGCGGCTTTCAACAATGCTTCATCTAATTCTGTTTGTATTTTCAAATATTGATTTTCCAAATCAACCATTTTGATTGTCTCCATTTTTGATTTTTAATTTTTAATTCATAATTATTTACTGATGTTACGCAATATTATAATTTGAATGTCAGGCTGAGTTTATCGAAGCCCATTTAAGGCTTGAATAAGAAGTTTTCGACAGGCTCAAACTGACAACAGCTACGCGGTTTACGTAACATCAGTTATTAATGCGTATTTATTATTTAGTAGCACAGAGGTTATATTTAGTAGGTTAGAGGTATAATTAGTAGTTAGAGGTTATAAT
>CAZMFZ010000111.1:0-12095 GCA_964565665.1 uncultured Bifidobacteriaceae bacterium
CATTCTACATTTGCAAACTATCAATTAAAAATAAATAAAATATTTTAGGTGATAACAATCGTCATACCTTCTTACGATAGCTTAATATTTTAATAATCAGATAGTTATAACCTAATATGCGCACTTGTTTTTTTATTTATCTACTATAAAAAACTTTGAAAGTGGAGAAATGGAGTGAATTGTATCCCTTAACCTTAAGAATATATAGTAAAGCATATTGAAAAAAGTATCTCAATTCTTTAGTTTTTCATTTGCAATATGTCGGTTGCTATCTCGATTGGTTTTCTTCTCTATATTCTGAGCCAATGCTTCCGTGAGGTTGATATTCGTTTGGTTGGCTATACATATCAATACGAATAAAACATCAGCCAACTCATCGGCAAGTATTTTACCTTCATCAGATTTTTTAAACGATTGATCTCCATACGTTCTTGCAATGATACGTGCAACTTCACCTACTTCTTCGGTAAGGATGGCCATATTGGTGAGTTCGCTAAAATAGCGAACTCCATATTTTTTTATCCAATTGTCAACGGTTTGCTGGGCTTGGTCGAGCGTCATTATTGTATCTGGAAATTATTCAACAATCAATTTCTTAAATCTCCTCACACCTTTTATATTAATAGCTATAATGTATAGCCCCTTTGAAATGCGGTTGCCATCATTATCGGTGAGTTTCCATTCGTATTGAAGCGCATTCCCTTTCATTTCTGCGGTGTCTAAAATTTCAATTAACGTTCCTTGAAGATTAAATATTTCAATCTTAATTGCATTTGCGGCTATATTATAAGGTTTTTTCATTGAAATAGTTGCTTTTTCATTGGCAGGATTTGGATAGACTGAAATTTCCATGGCATTAAATAAGCTATCAGCATCGATGCCTGTTGCCATAGTTTGAGGAGAATTTACAAATGATGGCTTTCCAAAACCATCGTTCAACAACATAACAGGGAAATTATCGCCTGTTTCATCTACACAAGTAGTACAGGCTTCTACGTTGTTAAACCCAATTTCAGGGGCAAAAAAAGCGGTATAGCGTGATAAAACCCTGTTGTCTAAACTCGCTTTTGCTATTTCCAACCGTGTTTCGACATCAGGAGTGCAGCCGTAATAATAATCGTAGTAATTATTAGAGTAAGAGCATTTTTTTTCCAAATTATTAATTTGATGCCCGGCCCAAAATTGACGAAGCAAACCTGACGCTGCAATGGTATCTGCGGCATTAAAAGTAAGTGTGGTATATTGTTGCACTCCCTTATACTTTGCCGATAAACGTAAAACAAAAGGGAGTGAACCTTTGTATTTCCCAATTAAAGAAAGTTTTCCATAGGGTTGAATTGAAGTACTGCCTGCCAAACCGAGCAAATGCTCATTGTAATTATACCCGGAATTTATAAAAGCTGTGTAATCGAAATTGGTGAATTTATCAAAATAATTATCGAAAATAATTGATGTGTTAGTTAAATCGCTGTTGGAATAACATCTATTCAAATAATAACTGTCGTAGGAATAACGGTATTTCATGTAATAGCTATAGCATCCACCTAGTATTTGGTTATAGAATTTTGTGTGTGAAGCCAATAAATAAAGTTTGTTGTTGTACGTGGTATTCACATTAATTCCATAACCATAATTGTAGTTATTAGAATTGTTGGAGGATGGAGTGGCGACATTTGAAAAATCGAACAAATCAATTCTATCAACTTTATAATTTATATTCTGGAGTTTATCTAGCAGGCTGCCTGAGGAGGTGATATTCTCATAATTATGGCGATTTGTGATAAGGAATATTGAGCCTCCGCCTTGCGCTTTTATGAAACTATATGCCTCAGGTAAAGAATATACCAGCGAGCTTTTGCCTGCCAAAGTTGAATCTAAAGCACCTATGTGGGAATTGATATTGGCAGAAGAAGCATGTATCCATGATTCACTTTTTTTGAAAGCTTGATCATTAATAGAGTAGGCAACATTAAAATTATCATTCTCAGTAAACTTTTGATGCAACACATTTTTCAATGCTTGTTTCATGGCATGAAAGCTATACAAATTGTTTTTGTAAAATACAGAAGTATCATATTGAGTTGTATATGTATTATTGCCCGAGTTGTAATCATAACCTGTATAAGTGTAAGGATATTTTATAGGTGAAGTTTCAGTTGGCGATTCATAATCTAAAACAAAAACGGTGTTTTTTACAGGTTTTTCTAAACCGAAGGCATTGGTATGGTCGAACATAATCTGATAATAGGTTTCGCCATTTTGGGTGTAAGTCGTAAAATATTTACTTGTATTTACGCTGTGGGAAAATTCCATTCCCAAAAAAGAAATGCCAGAAAGTGAATTAATAGTGGCTTTTTTTCCTTTGAGTGGCTCGGTGTCGCTCACATGTGCAAATGAAATATCAGTAAATTGCTTGATGATTGGGCTATGCCAAGTGGCGTTATCGTAAGCAATACAATCTATAGAAGAAGGAAGCATACGGCTACTATGAATGATATTTAAGGGTATTTCGACAACAGATTTCGCTGTTTCCAATTTAGTAGGCATAAGGAAAGTTAATTTTATTTTTCTAGAAGCGTTACCAAGCATTGGAAAAACACGCAATTGATATTGGGTTGGTGAATTTTTATAAAGAATAGACGGGTCGCGTCTGCGTTTTACAATGCTTTCATATATTTGAGTAGCTTGTGAGCGATCGAGCATGAGTGCTTTTACAATTTCATCGCCCATCCAGAGCCATGAATCTGTAACGTGGGCATCTTGTGGAAGATCAAAGTCAAGCACAATTTCAAGACTGTCTGTTTTGGTAGCCCAAGCAGTGCCTTGAGCTGAGAATGTGAGGTATAAGCTTACTTCAGAAAATGCACCTGAAGGCCTAACAGAATATGTAGCTTCAGAAATAGTGGCTTGTTCGTTCATCCAGCTTGTGCGTGGATCGGAAACTCGAAGTGAGGTATAGCCAAATACATTTATTATTAGCAAAAAGGAAAGGAATAAGGTAACTAATTTTTTCATAGCATATTTATTTAGTGTGTTTGCGTGAAATACTTTGTTAATGTAATAGATATGGTATAGAGAAAGAAAAAAATATTTGTAATTTCGATAAAGCATGAATCAAGAATTAGGAAATTCCCATCTGCACGCAGATAACTCAATAAATAGCTGCTTAATTGCACTCAAAGAAATTATTCTTTCGCAAGACGATAATGTGACTTGCGCTAAAAAGTATGGAATGCCTTTTTTTAGTTACAAAGGGAAAATGTTTTGCTATTTGTGGGTGCATAAAAAATACAAGCATCCTTACATTGGCGTTGTAGAAGGGAATCAATTTGAGCATCCTGATTTGATAATAGAAAAACGCTTGAGAATGAAGGTAATGCTATTTGACCCCAATAAAGATTTGCCGTTAGACTCGATTGAGCCGATATTGAGGAAGGCAATTGATATATGACCTTGAGTGACAAGCAACAAAAAAAGATGTAGAAGCTCCCCTATTTTTACAATCATTATAATAATTTCGGCAGAAAGCCTTAGAATGGTGCATTTTAAAAGCTGTAGAATCACCAATGATGTGTTAAGCCGCTTGGCACGATATTTTGGTTGTTTTATAAGCAGATTGTCCAAAAAATTTAATCACAAACTAAACGCAGAGAAGATGACACTATACATAAAATATATGGTGAGCCAGCGATGTGAAATGGTGGTGAGAGATGTGCTAAATAAATTAGGATTTCAATATGCGACTGTGAAGTTGGGTGTAGTGAAAATTCCTGAAACCATTTCGCTACTCCAATTGAATGCATTTAAGCAAAAGCTAAGTGATGTGGGACTGGAATTGATCGATAACAACAAAAATATTCTTACTGAAAGAATAAAAAATGTGATTATTGAGATGTTATATTATTCAAATGAACTACCTAAAGTAAATTACTCGCAATACATCAGCCAAAAGCTAAACCACGATTATACTTATCTTTCAAATGTGTTTGCAGAGGTAATGTGTACAACCATTCAACAATTTATTATTAAGCATAAGATAGAGAAAGTAAAAGAATTACTTCTTTACAATGAATTGAACCTAACCGAAATTTCCTATAAGCTGCATTATAGTAGCGTAGCTCATTTGTCGAATCAATTTAAAAAATTAACCGGGTATTGCCCATCTGATTTCAGAGAATTAAAGCAAAACCGCGTAAGCTATAGCAACAATTTTTAAGGAAAATTATTTTACAATATTCCATAATCTATTTCAGACAGTTTACTTATAACTTACAGCTACGGAGGCAGTCATAGTTTGGCTTGCCGTGCCAGTATACTCACCTTTTACAGGAGCCACATCATCGTAATTTCTGCCTACAGCCAATTTTATGTGCTTTTCTTGTGCTAAGCAATTGTTGGTAGGGTCTACACCAAGCCAACCATAGTTAGGCAAATAGGCTTCTACCCAAGCATGTGAAGCCCCATCGCCACGCAAGCCATCTTTATTAGGGCAAATATATCCACAAACGTACCTTGCTGGAATATTGGTAAGCTGCAACATATAAATCAGAATATGTGCAAAATCTTGACATACGCCTGCTTTCATATTCCACACTTCATTAATAGTACTATTTACTCGGGTAGCAAACACATCATATCTGAAATTAAAATACACATAGCTATTGAATTCTAAAATAATATCAAGTGGATTTCTAGCTGATGGGTTGAAACTATATACCAAATTATTAATATCCCAAATCACATAAAAATCTTTCGGGTTGAGGAATAGTTTGAACGTATTGTCCATAGAAAGAATGGCAATATCGGCCCATTTGTGGAGTTTTCTGCCCGCTACATCTGCCAACACATCTTTATAGAAAGTCTCAATTTCCAGTGTTGAGGTAATGATAAGTTCGGTTTCTGGGCCATTAATGGTGAATATTCCAAACATATTTCCGAAGGTATCGGTGTTAGGCAACACCTCCGGGTTTCCCGATATCAATACTTCCTGCGATACCAGTTTCTGGCTTTCATTCCAAGCCGGATACAATTTTATAAGGTTTTTAATATTGTAAACTCCATAATTATAGCGATACGCTGTTTTGTGTTCTATTTGAAAAAGAGGCATATAAGCATTGATTTATGCTGAGACAATTATATTTTCATACACTTTTAAAATATCACTACTGCTCATAGCCATATTTTTTGAGCATTGCTGGGTTGCTTCGCCAGTCTTTTACAACTCTTATGTGCGTTTCGAGAAATACTTTTCTTCCGAGAAATTTCTCTAATTCTATGCGCGCATCTGTACTCAATTTTTTAAGTGATTCGCCATTTTTACCAATTAATATTCCTTTTTGGGTGTCACGTTCTACTATTATTTCTGCCGACACCACATCTAAATCAGCTTTTTCTTTAAATCCTGTCACTATCACTTCGCAGCTGTAGGGTATTTCCTGTTGATAGTTGAGAAATATTTTTTCGCGAATAATTTCGGCTGCAAAAAAGCGTTCGTTCCTATCGCTGAGGTCTTCTTTGTCGTAGTAAGCAGGGTGAAGTGGCAAATATCCAAGTACAGATTTCAGTAATTCATCTATGTTCTTATTCTTCAAAGCCGAAACCAATAGCGTTTCCTTGAACATATCTTGGGCCTTTCCCCAATTGATTTTTTCATCAATGGTAGATTCAATAGTCATGTCAATCTTATTGATTACCAATATTTTAGGCACATCCAATTTTTTTATTTCTTCAATTGATTCTACTTCGGGATATTCGTTGCCAATGGCATCGATTACACAAATGATAAGGTCGGCATCTTCATTAGAATAGCTTACAAACTTCATCATCGATTTTTGAAGTTCATATTTGGGTTTGATAATACCTGGCGTGTCGGAAAAAACGATTTGAAAATCGGGTTCGTTGAGAATTCCTAATATTCTATGTCTGGTAGTCTGGGCTTTGGGGGTAACGATTGAGAGTTTTTCCCCTAAAAAAGCATTTAAAAGGGTCGATTTTCCGGCATTGGGTCGACCAATAATAGATACAAATCCTGCTTTGTGATTGTTTGATTCCATAGGGCAAAGGTAGCCCAATATTATTAAGAGAGGATGGTTTTGAGTCAGAGATTATGCTTCGAGATAAACGATTGTCAAGGTCTACAACCATTGACAACGCTACCAATTAGATAAAGCTTTGTTGAAAATATCGAATACTATTTGGTTGGTAATAGTTTCAATAGCTTCATCTTCCACTTGGGTAAGTGATTGACTTTGCGGATAATCGAAATAAAAATTGAATGGTTGTTCGAAGCTTTCTTTTTCCTTCACCGTGTTTATAAATTTCACTTTTATAGTGATGGTGAGCCTGTTTCTACTGGCAAGTTCCTGAGCGGTGGGCCCAATGGGTGATATGGTATAGCCAATTATAGAGCCTTCAAATTGCAAATCGCCATCTTTTCGCACACCTCTTAAAGTAGAGTTGGATTGCATATAATCTCTCAATTTTTCAGAGAAATTTTGTGGCAATCGTGGCGGACCAAGCCCAGTTTCATTGATAAAATTATCTACCGAAACCGTTTTTATTTCTGGGGGAATGTTGGCTCCTGTAAAATTGTAAATACCACAACTGCTGAGTGTGGAAAATGCAATAGTTAGGGCTAAAAATTGTAATGCGTAATTTGTAATGCGTAATGAGAGGGTATTCAAAATTATATGTATTTTATTAATATGTTGATTATCAGCAGATTACATATCTTCCAAATCGTACTCTTTTAGCTTTCTGTAAAGTGTACGCTCAGATATTCTCAAATCATCGGCTGCCAATTTACGCTTTCCATTGTATTTTTTGAGTGCCTTGATTATCAATTCTTTTTCATTGGCATAAATTGACAAAGATTCCTCTTGCACTTCATGCGTTATATCTTCTACTTTAGAATTATCAAAATTTGCATCTTCATAATCTTCTGAAATGGGCTGCAACGCCTTAGATTCGGTAAGCATTGGGCGGTCGAACTTGGGTTCGAGTGGCATGGCTGGTGCATCTACATTTACAAACAATTCGGGGCGGCTACCAATTATTTTTTCCGCATCTGCAGGGTTTTTCACCAATTCTAGTACCATGCTTTTCAAATCGTTCAAATCGCGCTTCATATCAAATAGAAACTTGAAAATAATTTCCTTATCGGTATAGCTTTCCGAACTTGGACTAGACGCATCATTAAATAATTTGGGAAGATTAGAGGTATTGTAATTCGGCAAGTATTTTATCAATTCCTGTGGTCCCAGTTCACGATTCAATTCCAAAAGCGACATTTGATCGACAATATTTTTCAATTGACGGATATTGCCGGGAAAGCGATATTTGGTAAGCACTTCTTGCGCTTCTTTGCTTAATTTTATGGGGTCTACTCTGTATTTTTCAGAAAAATCTACCGAAAATTTCCTGAAAAGAAGGTAAATATCTTCGCCTCTTTCTCGCAATGAAGGCACAACAATGGGTACAGTGTTGAGCCTGTAATACAAATCTTCCCTAAATCTCTTCTCTTCAACTGCATTAATCAGGTTCACATTCGTAGCAGCTACTACGCGCACATTAGTTTTCTGCACTTTCGAGGAACCCACCCTTATATATTCGCCATTTTCTAAAATACGAAGCAAACGGGCTTGCGTACCCAATGGCATTTCACCTATTTCATCTAGAAAAATAGTGCCGCCATCTGTAACTTCAAAATAGCCCTTTCTGGCATCGGAAGCACCCGTAAATGAGCCTTTTTCATGGCCGAACAGCTCTGAATCAATAGTGCCTTCGGGAATAGCGCCACAGTTTACCGCTATAAAACTGCCATGTTTGCGGGCTGAAAGTTGGTGAATGATTTTGGAAAACGATTCTTTGCCCGTGCCACTTTCACCGGTAATCATCACCGTCATGTCGGTAGGGGCTACTTGCGAAGCCACCTGAATGGCGTAGTTGAGCTGTGGGCTATTGCCTATGATGGCAAATCGCTGCTTTATGGATTGTATTTCTTGTTGGGTCAATTGGAAATAGAATTTATAGATACTTTAGAAACTCATTTTGGGTCTAAAATTATCCCAATAATTTCTAGGTGTTACAATTTTACTGTTTTCAAATTTTGATAATATAAAATGTGTGGTATTGCCTGTAATTAAAAAGTCGGCAATACTCACAGATGCAAATTCTAAAAATTTATTATCGCTAGCATAAGTTAATAAATCTATTTTAATATTTCGATTATAATATGTTGGTAAATCTTTAAATTTTGCCAACACAACATCTGACTTACTTTTGAAATTCGGAAATTTCAGAAATTTATCCCTATTAAAGACCTCAATATACTCTTCTAGAATATATATTGATAAGCATACTTCCACCGATTTTGTAAGTACTAAGTCAAATAAAATTTTAGTTGGGTATGAATTTGAAATCATAGCTGATACGATTACATTAGTATCAAGAATTATTTTTTGCATCTCTTACAGCCCTTATTTCCGCATTTATTTCATCTAAACTCATATCCGAAAGGCCTATTTTTTAGGCAATTGAGTTGCTATCTTTCAATGATTGCCTTGCATACTCTAAGGTGATTTTTTCAATAAGGTCTGTAAACTTTAATTCTAGAGTAGTATTTAAATTGTATTGTTGGAAATCAGTTTCGCTAATTTGTATTTGAATTGTTCTCATTACTAAATATTTTATTAAGCATTATGACTTATGCCAAAATTACAAACCAATCTGCAATTGTGGCAGATTGGTGTATAGTTTTTTTGCGATCATATTTTACAAAATCACAAAGATTGGAAAACCATCCTTGATTCACAGTATTGATAGGCAAATCCTTACCGCTTTGCTAAATATTCATTAATGCACGTCCGAGATAATTATACTCACTTAAATATTATTGAAACAATTATATACTGCATTTTATTTAACGGAAGAATTTAAAGATATTGTCAAAAAAAAGCCCTCCAATGAGAAAGAACTTAAAATTGAATGCCTCGCTATGGCAACTGCTTATTATTAGTATTGTAATATTTATAAGTGCGTGTAAAAAAGATGAAGTAAAACCTAATAATAACTCCTCAATCAATACTTGGATAGATTCCAACATGAGATATATCTACTACTGGAATGATAAAATACCTGCCAGTGTAGATAAATCTAAAAACCCTAAAGATTATTTCGATGCCTTATTATACAAAACGGAAGACCGATTTTCTTGGATTCAGGAAAATTTTACCGATTTGATAAATTCACTCAACGGCATAGCTAAAGAAGCTGGCTACGATTTAAAGCTGTATCGTGAAAGCGAATCGAATAAAAATGTGATTGCTCAAATTACATATATCAAGCCAAATTCGCCTGCCTCAGATGCAGGGCTGAAGCGTGGCGATGTAATTACAAAAATCAATAGCACACAAATAACTACCGACAATTACCAAGATTTAATCAATAATAAAATAGCCGAATCGCATACAGTTACCTACAATCCCTCAGACGCAGCCAACGAACAATTATTGAGTCCGGTTACCAAATCTTTGAATGTGGTAGAATACACTGAAAACCCCAATTATCTCTCGAAAGTGATTACCATTGGCGATAAAAAAATTGGGTATTATGTATACAACTTTTTCGCCCCCGGCACTGGCGACAATTACGATATCGAGATGGACAATATTTTTAGTCAGTTCAAATCCGATGGTATTACCGATTTGATACTTGATTTTCGGTTCAATTCGGGCGGTGCGGTTTCTTCAGCCACTAATCTGGCGAGCCTTATTGCACCAAGCATTACAAAAAATGATATTTTTTATAAGAGCACTTTCAATGCCCAAGCACAAAGAGATATATTGGCCGATCCTGAGTATGGGCCAGATTTTTTAATCGAACACTTCAAAGAAAAATCGCAAAATATTGGCTCTTTACTCTCAGGCAATAAAGTATACGTACTCACTGGAGAATATACGGCCTCGGCTAGTGAATTGATTATCAACGGATTGAGGCCATATATGACCGTATATTTAATTGGTGAAACTACCTACGGCAAAAATGTAGCATCTACCACCATTTACGACCCGAAAAACCCAAACAATAAATGGGGGTTACAACCAATAATATTAAAAACAAGCAATAGCAAAGATGAATCTAACTACAGCAATGGTTTCATTCCCGACATTAAAATTAGTGATGACGATTTGTATATTCTTCCTTTGGGCGATAATAAAGAAACCCTTCTTAGCTTGGCTTTGGAAAACATTACAGGTACAACAATACTAGCTCGTAAATCAAATAAAACCAAACTTGAATTTGTAAATAGCTCTGGATTGCTCAAGCCTCGCAGCTTTGCGATGACAGTAGAAAGCGAAAAGTTTAAAAAGTTTTTAACTCGCTAGTTGCAATAGGATGGGTTTGTTTGCGTTTTGATAGCTCAAGTACACAAACTAATAGTAGAAAATTGAATGGTTAAAATTTACTGACAAATTAATATTCAGTCGATAATATTCAACGAATATTATCGACTGAATATTTTAAATGTGATTCAATAAACCTATTTCAAGCTATGCTAGAATACAGCAAAACTATTTTGGAAAAAGTGAGCTTCGACCCACAATTGTTTCAAAAAGAACTCAACAAATCTATCAGTTGGGTGAGCAAGCACGAACGGAAAATATTGCTGAACTGGTGCCTGGTAGAGTTTGGAAATCGCCACGCCCACACCATATTAAACTGCTTTTCAGGTAGGTGATTTGAAAAAATAAAAACTGGTCTAATTTCCGTCAAGTATTTTTATGGATATAGAAAAACTAAAATTCCCCATTGGTAAGTTTGAAACGCCTAAAGATTTCAGCTCGGCAAATATTGAAGCTTGAATAGGCGATATTGCTGCCCTATCCGAAAGATTAAAGCAGGAACTTAATGGTATTTCTGAAGACAAACTGAATAGCCCTTACCGCCCTGATGGTTGGACAGTGAGACAGGTTGTACACCACTTGGCCGATAGCCATGCCAATGGCATTGTTCGTACTAAGCTGGCTTTAACAGAAAGCAACCCAACTATCAAGCCCTATGAAGAAGCAGAATGGGCTACACTACCTGATTATAATTTGCCATTAGAGCCATCAATGCAAATATTATCGGGTATTCACCCTAAGGTGGGTAACATTATTGAAATCGCTAACTCTTGCTGATTTAGACAAAACATTTTTCCACCCCAAGCATCAGAAGTCATTTTCTCTCAAAACCCAGATAGCCAACTACGCTTGGCATAGCAACCACCACTTGGCTCATATCAGGCTTGTAACAAAAAGCTTAGAATGGCTGTGAAAGATTGCAAACTAGAAAGTAAAGAACACTATTTTTGTATCTAAATAAAGGCAAAAAGAAACTAATTAAGATGTTGTAAAGTAAGCCCTCTATGAATGGAGAGGTTATCTTTCAAATGACCAAAGAAAGACGCAATACCATTGGTTGTTAGCAGAGTCTCCGCCCATCCGACAAGCCGCTTAAGGCAATAGACGAAAGGTATAAAAGCCGAAAGGAAGAACCATGCGCCAACCCGACCCAAAACCCACAAAAGCCAGCCCAATCCTGCAATAATTGTACTTTTTAAAGATGCCCCTTTTTTCCTAGATATAACACTTAAAAACAAGCCACCAAGTATATACTTATAAGTGTATTCTTGGTGGCTGATGAATATTTGCCAAGGCAAGCCTTGGTATTCTTATATATTTTTTAGGTGCAACAAGTTCAAGTCTCCCGGCTATTTTAATGCCATATAATTCTTGCAGGTGCGAAAAGCTATAACTTAAACTCAAGATAGAACTATTATTTCGGATTCTAATTAATGGCTTTTTGTATAAAATTTAAGCTAATACAGTATATTTCATCTCTATTTTGATGTTAAAATGAAAAACTTGCCGATTGAGAAAAAATTGCCTATAAAATTAAAGAAGCTCTACATTTTGGCTCTCAGTCTGGTAGCTTTTTTTTTGATTGTTGGGCAAATATTAATTCAGGTTTCGATTACTAGCCAACAATCAGATTCGAGGGTGGTAAATATAGCTGGTCGCCAACGGATGCTAAGTCAACGGCTATGTAAAACC
>CAZMFZ010000112.1:0-12043 GCA_964565665.1 uncultured Bifidobacteriaceae bacterium
AAAATGTTCTTGCACCAGGTCCTTGGCGGCCTTCAAAGTTGCGATTTGAGGTAGAAATGCTGTATTTCCCTGCTGGAACTTTGTCTTCATTCATGCCCAAACATGCTGAGCAGCCCGGTTCACGCAATTCCATTCCTGCCTCTTGCAATATTTTATCGATGCCCTCTTCCTTGGCTTGTTTCTCTACTTGTTTCGAGCCCGGCACTATCCAAACTTCAATGCCATCGGCTTTCTTTTTACCCTTTACAAATTGGGCTACTTGTCGCAAATCTTCAATTCTGGAATTGGTGCAACTGCCAATAAATACATAATCTACTTTTTGACCGTTCATTGATTGCCCAGCATTCAATCCCATATATTCAAGCGATTTTTTAAAAGACATAAGTTCCGAATGAATTATTTCATTTTCCTGCGGAATGCGTTCAGCAATGCCTATTCCCATTCCTGGATTAGTACCATAAGTAACCATTGGCTGAATACCTTCGGCTTTGTATTCCAAAACAGCATCAAAGTTGGCATCAGCATCAGAATACAATGTTTTCCAATAGGCAATCGCTTTGTCCCATTCTTCGCCTTTTGGAGCAAATAATCTGCCTTTTACATAATTAAAGGTAGTGTCGTCAGGGGCTATCAATCCGCCTCTAGCACCCATTTCTATGCTCATGTTGCAAATTGTCATTCTAGCTTCCATTGATAAAGCACGAATAGCAGAGCCTGCAAATTCCACAAAATAGCCAGTGCCTCCACTTGCTGTAATTTTAGAAATGACGTAAAGTACAATATCTTTTGAAGTAACGCCTTTGCCCAAAGTGCCATTGATTTCGATTTTCATGGTTTTGGGTTTGTATAGTAGTACACATTGTGTAGCCAACACCATTTCTACTTCAGAAGTACCGATTCCGAAAGCAATAGTTCCAAAAGCACCGTGGGTAGAGGTATGACTATCGCCACACACAATGGTCATTCCAGGTTTTGTGAGCCCCAATTCTGGTCCTATTACATGCACAATGCCTTGAAAAGGATGACCTAAGCCATATAATTCAACACCAAATTCTGCAGTGTTTTTTGTGAGTGTATCTACTTGAAATTTTGAAATGGCATCGCGGATTGGCAAATTTTGATCTTTTGTAGGTACATTATGATCGGCAGTAGCGCTTGTGTTTTGGGTGCGAAATACGCCCATTCCTCTCTTTCTTAGCCCATCAAATGCCTGAGGGCTAGTGACTTCATGAATAAAATGGCGGTCGATATAAATGGCTTCGGGAAACGAGGCTTTGCTATGCACGATATGTGCATTCCAGATTTTGTCAAACAGTGTGGATCTCATTAATATGATATATGGAAAATTAAATATTTAGATTTTGTGTAATTAGCTTACAAATTTACAAACCTATCTCAAAAAAATGGCAAATTTGTATAATTCACTAATCAACATTTACAAATTCAACTACATATTAAAAATTAGATTTCCAAGTGAACAAATTGAATTGGAGAGTATTTTTAACTTTTATACAGGGCAATGCCAACAATACCGATTTAGATCATCGGGTTTTTAATGTGGCATGTTTTTGCTGTAGCCTTGTAAATCTCCTTTCCATTTTTACCTACTTTTTTATACAAACCAATATCTACAACTTAATTTTGCCTATTTGTGGAACTGTAGGGTATGCTATTCTATTCTCTATTTCAAGGTTGCTAACAAATCATAAAATACTGCATTCTGCTTTTGTAATCATTACGCAACTGTATATTTCCATTTGCTGGTTTTTCAATGCAGGTTCAGAGGGAGTAATGCCCATTGTGCTACTTGGGGTATTTGTAATGTATTTGGCATCTACCTCTTACAAGCAATATTTGGGCATCATTTTATTTGTATTGCTCAATATTTTCATACTGCACTATATTGAGTATTACAATAGTGATTGGGTAGTTTATTATCCTACCAGAGAAAGCCGTTATGCCGATTTACAATTTATGTATAGCATAATACTGGTGGGTTTGGGCATTTGTATTTATTATTATAAAAAAGCATTTGAAGATGAAAGAGATAGAAATGAAAGAAATAGCCTGATTCTGGCCGAATCGAAAAATGAACTCAAAATCAAGAAAATAGTTGAGAACTCTACCGATGCTGTAATTACTACCGATGCCAGCGGCATAGTGCTGGAATGGAACAAATCTGCATATAAATTATTTAGCCTTGATGCACAATTTGCTAAAGGCAAGCAGATTTCAGAGCTTATTATTCCGATAGGTGTGCAAGAAAATTTTGCAAATGCGATAAACTATTTCAAAGAGAAAACTAATTTTATACGTTTTGAAACTTCTGCTATTGGCGAAAATGGGTTGGTATTTCCGATTGAACTTTCCATGACTCAAATTGAATATGAAGAAAAAGTGTTGCTTAATTTTTTTATTAGAGACATAAAAGAAAGAAAAGAAAATGAGGAGAAAATTTTACGCAAAAACAAGCAATTGAATGAATTGAATGAGGAAATGGACGCTTTCATTTATCGCTCATCACACGATTTGCGAACCCCAATTATTAATATTTCAGGGCTAGTAGATTTGTATCACGATTCAAACTTGGAAGAAAAAGAAGAGATTATCGCCAAGACAAAATTGAATGTTGATAGATTGATAAAAATTTTAGACGATTTATCAAATTATTCTAAAAACCATAGAAACGAAGTAGCCCAAAAACTGATAAGGTTTGATGAAATCCTAGATGAAGTAAAAGAAAAACTAGCTTTATTGCCGCAGTATGAAAAGCTAAAAATCAATATCACAGAAATAGGCAATTACGAATTTATATCAGATGCCGATCGCTTAAAAGTGGTAATATTCAATATACTGGAGAATTCCATCATTTTTAGAGACACATCAAAAGAGTACATTTTAGTAGATGTTTTACTTGAAAAACATGGCTCTAAAATTATTATCAGAATAAAAGACAATGGGGAAGGAATAAAACCAGAATCCATTTCTAAAATATTCAACATGTTTTTCAGAGCATCTGTACGTTCAAGTGGCTCAGGCTTAGGCCTTTACATTGCAAAAAGAATAATTACAAAACTGAACGGCTCTATTGAAGTGTTTTCTCAAAAAGGGGTAGGCACCGAATTTGTGATTGAGCTGCCAAATAACCATGAAGGTGTAATTATGGCCAACACCGTAATTTCAAATTTGACCCTAAGTTTGGTATAAACCCAACCAACTAAATCGTTTTTTTGCTGTTATTTTGCAGCATGTTTTTCAAAATCCAATCTATAGATTCGCATTCCCAAGCTCGCACAGGCGAAATTACTACCGCTCACGGCACTGTCAAAACACCTATATTTATGCCTGTTGGTACCAATGGAGCGGTAAAAGGCGTATATATGGATCAACTTGAAGATCCAATTCAGGCACAAATTATACTTGGCAACACCTATCATTTGTACTTGCGACCAGGGCTTGATGTGATTGGAAATGCAGGGGGCTTGCACAAATTCAATTCATGGCAAGGCCCTTTACTTACCGATAGTGGAGGCTTTCAGGTGTATTCACTATCAGATTCGAGGAAAATAACTGAGAATGGCGTCACTTTCAAATCATTTATTGATGGTTCTATGCACACTTTTACACCCGAAAATGTGATGGATACACAGCGAACTATTGGAGCCGACATCATTATGGCATTTGACGAATGCACACCCTACCCATGCGAAAAAGATTATGCGGCAAAATCGATGGAAATGACACATCGTTGGCTAGTAAGATGCAAAAATCAGTTTGAAAATACTGAGCCTAAATACGGCTATTCTCAAAATCTATTTCCTATTGTGCAAGGGAGTACTTATAGAGATTTGCGTGAACAATCGGCAGCATTCATTGCCTCGCAAAATATGGTCGGAAATGCCATTGGTGGGCTTTCCGTGGGTGAGCCAGCCGAAGCAATGTACGAAATGACATCGCTGGTTTGCAGCATTTTACCAAAAGAAAAACCTAGGTATTTGATGGGTGTAGGCACGCCAGCCAATATTCTGGAAAGCATAGCTTTGGGAATTGATATGTTCGATTGCGTAATGCCAACCCGCAACGCCCGCAACGGCTGGCTTTTCACTTCCGAAGGTGTAGTAAACCTGAGAAATGAAAGATGGAAATTCGATAATACTCCAATTGATCAAAATTTGGTTGGCTATATAAACAACAGATACTCAAAGGCTTACATAAAACATTTGTTGAAAGCTGACGAGATGCTGGGAATGATGATAGCCTCTGTTCACAATTTGCAATTTTACCTTTGGCTTGTAAATGAAGCCCGACAAAAAATAGAGGAAGGTAATTTCACTAGATGGAAAAATGAAATGGTGGTGAAGTTGGCTAGAAAATTGTAGTGGTAAACCAATTAAGGCTTCGTAAAATCCATCTCTTGAGTTTGCAAAATAAAGTTTTTCCCATGCCAAAAAGATTCAATTGGAAATTTTACCGAAATAAATAATTTGAGGTTTTTCAAATCTTTTAGTTTTAGCACATTTTCAGGTAGTTGCCAAAGTTTGCTTTCTCCAATCTGAAAATCAATTTTAAAGTTGCTTGATTGAATAGTTTTACTTTCTTTCCTCAATTCCCAATTGGCTATACTTATTTCTCTATCAAATTCAATATTGATATTCTTTAGAATTACAGCCTTTTTCGATGTATCAGCCCAGTTAACTTTCACCCAATCAAAACTAGAATCTGCATTGAATTTGTATACATAATTAGTATCTGGGATCAAAATTAATCCGTTTATAAGGCATTCCGTATGCCAAAGTGCGGGAATATAGCCCTCAAAAAAAGCAACATTTCTATTCGTCTTTTTTAAAGTGTGAATTTTATTTCTAACAGAGTCCGTCTTGATTTTAGAAGCGTCTAATTCAATATTTAAAGCATTTAAAGGTCTATTCTCGCCATTTAAATTTAGCGTATTTTCACCAATCAAAACGCTTCTGAAGGCAATTTTTCTACTTAAAATTTCTAGTTCAGAATTATCATCACCGTCTCTCATATTAATAATCAGGGTATATAAATAGGGATTTGATAAAGACCATTTTTGTACATTTGGCAATTTTCTGTTGTAATTTATGCCTTTGGTTTTATTTTTCGATTTGCCAAACGAAAATGCGGGCGATTGCTCGCTAAACACCAATTTGCCTTTAGCATCATACAACGCAAACTCAATTGAATACTTATAATAATCGCGCTTATCGAGATTTCTCACCTCGCCAATGATATCTAAAATGCCATTTGTAAAACTTCCATCTAGCTCAGATTGCACAACATAGTTGCTGATTAATAATTTGGGAGTAGAATAAATATAAGCTTGAAAAAAAGTGTTTTCATTTGCTAAAGCCTTGAATTTTAGTGAATTAATTCCCGACTTTACAAATTTTGTCACTCTCCTTTCTGCCAAATTATGCGTATCGCTCACTATGCCAATCATTTGATTATTTGTGTAAAAACTAAAATTGAAAGTTTTACCTTCAAACACAATAAAAACCTCTCTATTTTTCCACGTTTCTGGAAGGGTAATATCAAAATAAACTGTGTCGCCATTATTTATTTTGCTCAGATGAGGCAATATGTCAATACAATAAGAGCTCTTTGTAAAATCAGCTGCAAGGGCTTGAGGTAATTTTTCAAAAGGAACAACATTTGTATGTTGCTTTTCGGGTGGAAAGGCAACACTAACTGATAAAATTGCTAAGTTGAATAATAAAAAAATAGATTTCAATTTTGGTGTGGTTTAGGTAATGCAAGAAGTATTCATTTAAAAATAGAAACACATTCTACTTCAAATTAAATCAATATTTGTATAAATTAGCAATCATTTATTTTGAAATGAAAATAATTGAAGAGTACAAACCTGATATTTTTAAGCTTTGTATTTCGCATAAAGTCAAAAGTCTTTATGCGTTTGGTTCAGTTCTAAATGATACTTTTAATTCTGAAACTGATATTAATTTCGTAGTGACTTCTCATAAATTGAGTAGAATCATATGCCGATAATTATTTTGAATTTAAGTTTTCTCTACAAGCAATTTTAAATCGTTCAATAGATTTGTTGAAAGAAAAAGCAATAAAAAATCCATATTTTAAACAACATGTAAACCAATATAAGCAACTTTTATATAGACAATGATACAAAAGTTTGGCTTGACGATATACTAAACGCCATTATAAAACACATTGTAATTCTAAAAATGAAATAGAAAGTTTAATTGATGAACAATTTTCACTTCCTATTGTCATCATTCTCAAGCATACTCAAGTAACTTTTGTAGCGGCTGGAGGATATAGTACCCGCTGAAACTGCATTTTGCACTGCACAGCCAGGTTCATTTTTATGCAAACAAGTATTGAATTTGCAAGTGCCTATCAATGCGCGCATTTCAGGAAAAAAATGTGAAATCTCGTATTTCTCCATTTCCACCAACCCAAATTCTTTTATCCCTGGGGTATCTATTAGAAAAGTATCATTTCCCAAATCAAACATTTCGGCAAAAGTGGTGGTATGTACTCCTTTGTTCGCAAAATTGGAAACTGGCAATGTTTTCAAATTCAAAATTGGACTTATTCTATTCATAAGTGTTGATTTTCCCACACCCGAATGCCCAGAAATCAATATTTTCTTCCCTTTCATATATTTCACCAAGGGTTCTACTCCTATATTTTTTTCGGCTGAAACAGTAAAATAATTATAGCCTATAGATTGGTATATTTCAATTAGCTCTTCTTGGTAATGAGTAGATTTTGAATCATATAAATCTATTTTGTTGAAAATTATACTTACTGGAATTCTAAAGCTTTCGGCTGAAACGAGAAATCTATCAATAAAGCCGGTAGAAGTTTGTGGTGATACTAAGGTTACCACCAAAAAAGCTTCGTCAATATTGGCTGCAATAATATGTGAGTGTTCTGTTTTATGAGCCGATTTGCGAATGATATAGTTTAGTCTATCTCCAATTTTGTCAATCACTACTGTTTGTTGGTTTTCTTCTATCTCAAAAGATACAGTATCGCCCACAGCTATTGGGTTAGTGAGTTTTTTATCATCCAGTTTAAATTTCCCCTTCAACCTTCCTTTATATAATTGCTTATTTTCACAAAGGATATCATACCACGAGCCTACAGATTTAAGAATCAGACCATTCATTAATTTATTTTTTGAACTTCACTAGTGCCGAATTTAGGGCTTTACTATATAAAATTGAGGTATTTTAAAATCTTTTCTGTAGCCCCCACATTAGCTTCTACATAACTTTTGGTAATCTCTTTGCACTGATTTGCATACATTTCATCGCTGGCTATTTGCTTGAAAATGGTGTCAAATTCTTTGGTTGAATTGATTGAAAATGCCCCACCTTGAGTCACTAAATCGATAGCCTCAGGAAATTTACTGTAATTAGATCCAAAGAATATTGGCATTCCAAATGTGGCAGCTTCTAATATATTATGAAGCCCTTTGCCAAAGGCTCCACCTATGTAAGCGAAATTTGCATAAGCGTAAATAGATGAAAGCATTCCTACATTGTCTATTATCAGCACATCGTACAGCGACATATCTTTATTTTCAAGTTGAGAATACAATATGCTTGGCCTTTGCAGCATTTCTTGAATTTTCTTAATGGTTTGATGTGTGATTTCATGTGGCGCAATAATAATTTTAATATTGCCTATTTGGCTTTTATTGAGGTAAAAATCATTGATACTTGGCATAAGCACCTCAATATCAGCATTCCAACTGCTACCAATTACAAATAATTTATTATCTTTTTTAAAGCGTTTTATCAATGGCAAATCTTTTTTTGATTGCGTAATAGCATTTACCCTGTCGAAACGAGTATCGCCCACTATTTCTGAAGCAATACCTATAGATGTGAGCAAATTTGCAGAAGCTGCATTCTGCACAAAAAAGCCATCGATCAACTTTAAAATGTGTCTAGAAAAAGTGCCATGAGATTTGAAAAAAAGTTGATTTTCTCTAAAAACAGATGATACCGAATAAATAGGAATGTTTGCAGCTTTTAAAGCAGAAAGGTGATGATACCAAAATTCATACTTGATGATAAAAGCCATTTTTGGCTTACAAATGGCTATAAATCGCTTCGCATTGGCCGCTGTATCTAAGGGTAGATAGCAGATAAAATCAGCCATTTCATAGTGTTTGCGAATCTCATACCCTGAAGGCGAAAAAAAAGTGAGCAATATTTTATGGCTTGCGTCTAGTGATTTTAGTTTCTCAATCAAAGGCCTACCTTGCTCAAATTCACCTAAAGAAGCACAATGCACCCAAATATAGGTTTCATTTGTTTCGCCAAACTTTTCTTCTAATCTATCAAACAAATTTTTTCTACCATCTACCCATAATTTTGCTTTTTTACTAAATAATGCCGCAAATGCAATCAATATGCGATAAAATAGTATTCCTGTATTATATATAAACATGGGTTATGCAAAGATTAAATACCAGATAATCAATTGATTTGAAATGCTGATAATAAAGAATGGTGTGATGCTTATTTTTTTATTACACAGTAACTAACCTTACTTACCAACTGTGCGAGCAAAAATACGTTTTAGTTTCTAAAAGCGGAAAATAATCAATTTACTATTTTCCTTTTGCACCATGAAAAATCCTTACAGAATACTATTTTTAAGTATAATGATTCCATTTTTTTCTTGTTCTTCCACTAAAACAACCAAAGTTAACATAGAAGTAGGAGTAAATGACTACACAAAATCTAAAATTTTAAACAATACACCTTTGGGTCCAGCTACCAAAACCAAGGGCTTAGACACTGGCGTACAACCCCACCACGCTGCTGGTACAAATCCGCAACACCATATCAACAAAAAACACCATTAGATTGGAGAATTCTATTTGCTAAAATAATATTTTGAAGCAAATAGTGTTGATTGTATATTTTTGCAGCTTAATTATTTTAGTTTTGAAAAATCGCCTATTGGTTTCGTTTCTAGTTGCTGCAAGTCTATTATCCTGCTCAGATTCCGTACCCAACGGCATTTTGGAAAAAAAACAAATGGTAACTGTTTTAATAAATATTCACTTGGCAGAAGCTAAGGCCAACAATTCATTTTTGAATTCCGATACTTTAAAAATTTTTTATCAAAGCTTAGAAGACACTTTATTTATTCGCTACAACACCGATAAAAATACTTTTGAGAAAAGCTTTCAATATTATATGGGAACCCCATCGGTAATGGAAAAAATATACGCACAAGTAGTAGATAGCCTAAGCCTTAGAGAAGCTATTAAGAATATAGATTGATTCAAAGATATGAGCTTTTGTTTAAAGCTGATTTGCGAACATACCCTTTTTTGTCGCCAACCCTTATTCTAAACCAAATATCTTTTTTAGCCAACACGGAAACACGCGTTCCCTTTGCCAAATTTCCAAGTAGTTTCGAACCCGCAGCCGGACTGCTCATAATAAGTGCAGTGTTGGCAATACACACATTTTTGGGCGGATTGATATAATTCTCGCCAAAATTCACAATATAAAACATCAACAAAAGAAAAAATATATAAATGAGTGGGCTAGAGTTCGAAATTCCTTTAATAAAAATTTTGTTGGTAACCACAGCTAAAAAGTATATGAAAACAAAGCCCAGCAACCCAAATAATATTTCATCGTGGTAATTGCGGTAGAGGTTGGCAAAAAACTCAAGGTCAGAATAGTTGTAGCCTTCTAATTTCTCTTTTTCGGCAATTTCACGCATTTTATTAAATACTTTTTTATCAGGGTAGCTTTCATAAAATAAATTTAGATAATAAAGAGCATCGGTATTTTCGGCCAAGGCCTCTTTAATAAACGCCATTTTGAGTAGGCTTTGAGGTGTATATTTTTGAGAAGCTATATATAAGTCTTCGTATATTTTAAATGATTCTGTATATTTTTTCTTGATAAAAAGCTGGTCGGCTTGGTTTAATTTATTTTCTGGGCTGTTTTGTGCTATTGAAGTGCCGGTCATTAAAACAAGTAAAATGAGAATATAAAAATAAGTGAATATTTTCTTCGTAATCTTTTGCATATTGAAAGTAGACCATTAGTTTTGCAGTCCCAAATTTAAATGGGGCTTGTTTAACAGCCAAGCATTTCCAATAATAAAAATAAGATTCCGTAGCTCAGCCGGTAGAGCACATCACTTTTAATGATGGGGTCCTGGGTTCGAATCTCAGCGGGATCACTTAAGTAGATGATTAAAAATCAGTTACAAGTTTTACAGCCATTGAACACTTCTTCAATGGCTCTTTTTTTGCCCGTATACAAACAAATACATTCCATACCAATTCTTATATATTTACACATTATAGAACAGTGAAAATGAATTGTATTAATTAACATAGGTTTTTCGGCTACATTAGTATCTAATAAATAAAAATACAAATAGCTATGGCTTTAAAAGGGGATAATACCATTACTTTTATACCCAATCAAATTCATTAAATTTCTTTCATAACATAATTAACATTTGTAATAAAATCATTTTTTCAATTGGAGTTACTTCAGTTATAAATTGTCTAATATTTTTTTCTTTAGAATAATTGTGTAATTTTAAATTTAATAACATACCTTACCTACTCTAACCACACTATGAATTCCTTTATTAAAAGAGTTCTAGAAATAGACGATACCGAAATTACTGCGGTAGTTTTGCTGCTTGCTAACTCCTTTTTTATAGGTGTGTTTATTGTAAGCTACGATGTAGCTGCCAGCACTATTTTTCTTAATACTTTTGGAAATGAATACCTAACCCGTGTGCCTATATTCTCTGGTGCCTTAGGCATGGTTTCAACCTCAATTTTCGCCTATTTTCAGCGAAAAATACCCTTTACAAGGCTTACATTATATTCTTTTGGCATCATTACTATTGTAGTAGCAGCTTTATTTGTAGGCTTGGCATTATACGAAATCAGATCTTTGCGTTTTGTGGCTTATTTAATGTTAGGGCCAATAAATACCATTTTTATTCTCTGTTTTTACGGTACAGTATCCCGTTCGTTCTCGCTCAAAAGAGAGCGACACATGACAGGGACTGTAGATCAGGGGCAAATGCTCGCCACCGCATTGGCTTACTTCACTATTCCTTTTGTATCGGGCATTGTGGCCGACATTACCAAGTTTTTTATCGTGAGCATCATCAGTGGGTCGTTAGCCTTTTTATTTATGCTTATTTTCATAATAAAATACGGCAGGAATGCACAAAGAGAACGCAGAAGCACCCACAACGAAGTGGCTCACAATAAAGAATTAGTTGCTAATCCTTATGTGCGAATGTTAGCGATGGTGTTTTTCGGCTCTGTACTGGCTACCATATTTTTGGAATATTCATTCCTTTCTGTAACTGTAGAAAAGTATAAAGACGAAGATTCGCTAGCCAGCTTCTTGGGAATTTATGGGGGATTGGTTACGGTTTTTTCCGTAATTCTTCAAACTTTCGTAGCCGATAGGGTAATCAAAATGTACGGAATGAAGATTTCATTGATTTTGATACCTTCTATATTAGGAATGTTTGCCATTTTGGCCTCATTCATAGGCACTGTGTTCGGCTATTCTGCAAACGATTCCAGTTTTATACTCTTTTTCTTATTTATGGCAATGAGTAAATTGTTTTTGCAATCGCTCAAAGAGGCTTTTGAAGACCCAGTAGTGAAAAACCTTTTTATTCCGCTCGATTCTAAAAAACGATACGATATACAAACCAAAATTGAAGGCTTTTTTAAGGAATTTTCAGGGTTTATTTCAGGTACGTTGCTCACAATCGTTGGCTACCTCAGTTTTGTAAATCTTATATTCTACTCTTATTTCCTTGTGGCAATATGTGCGTTCTATTTTTATATTGTAGTAAGGCTTTTTGTAGAATACCGAAAAAACCTCACCAATGCGCTTCTCAAACAACAAGCACAAGCTTCTGAAGTCGATAAAAAAGAGTATGAAGTAACAGATGTATTTATAAAAGAATTAGAAACAGGCAACACCAATACGGTAATCTATAC
>CAZMFZ010000113.1:0-12035 GCA_964565665.1 uncultured Bifidobacteriaceae bacterium
TTCGTCTGAAAATGTAGTTTCACCTACGTACGTTCCCGACTTGGTAAATGCAAGTTTAGATTTGTTGATAGACGGAGAATCTGGCATTTGGCATCTCACAAATCCGTCTGAAATCACCTGGTCTGATTTTGCAATCGCCACAGCTAAAATGGCTGGCTTTGACCATTCACTTGTCAAACCATTTACACCCAATAAAAGATCATATTTAGCAGGGCGGCCTATATATAGTGCTTTGGGAAGCGAAAGAGGGCTACTGCTTCCTCCATTGCACCATGCCATAAAAAGATACGTGAACGAATGCGACTTGATAGAATATTCACGATAGCTATCGGAATACAATTAAAAAACAAACTACAACACCATGAATAAATTTCTTTTTGCCACCGGAATAGAAAACAGCTACCCAAACATTATGCTTCCCGATGGCAGCATCAAGCGGGTAGATGAGATGGAAAAAGCGGGCCACTACACCCATTGGAAACGTGATTTTGAGTTGGTACAGGAAATGGGCATAGAATTTTTACGCTATGGCCCGCCTTATTACAAAGTACATATAGGGCCCGACCGATACGATTGGTCGTTTACAGACGAAACTTTCAATAAACTCAAGGAAATGGGTATTAAGCCCATAGTCGACCTTTGTCATTTCGGTATGCCCGATTGGATCGGCAATTTTCAAAATCCTGCCTGGCCTGCATATTTTGCTGAATATGCAAGTGCTTTTGCCAAACGCTATCCTTGGGTTCAGTTGTATACCCCTGTAAATGAGATATTTATTACCGCCATGTTTTCAGCTCAATATGGCTGGTGGAACGAGAAATTAGCCGATGAAAAATATTTTGTTACCGCGCTAAAACATCTTTGCCAAGCCAACTTGCTGGCCATGCAAGAGATAATTAAAGTAAGACCCGATGCCATATTTATTCAAAGTGAATCTTCAGAATATTTTCATGCCGAAGACCCTTCTTGCCAATCGCAGGCCGATTTTCTCAACCAAAAAAGGTTTTTGCCGCTCGACCTCACCTACGGAAACCCAGTAAGTGTCGATATGTTTGAGTACCTGATCGCCCACGGATTCACTAGTAAAGAATACCACTGGTTTCACCAAAATTTTATGCCATTTCTTAAAACACGTTGCGTGATGGGCAACGATTATTATATTACCAATGAACACATGGTACACCCCGATGGCAGCACTTCTGCTTCGGGCGAGATATTTGGGTATTATGTAATCACTAGTCAGTATTTTAGGCGATACAGGCTGCCTGTAATGCACACAGAAACCAACATTAAAGAACCTTTGTGTGTAGATTGGCTCAAAAAGCAATGGGCAAACGCCTATCGACTCAAACAAGATGGGGTTCCGCTCATGGGCTTTACTTGGTATAGTTTGATCGATCAAGTAGATTGGGACACAGCTTTGAGAGAAGATAATGGAAGAATAAATGAACTAGGTCTTTACGACATCAACAGAAATATAAGAGAAGTGGGGACTGCCTACAAACATATTATCAATTTATGGAAGGGAATTTTGGAAAATGAATCCTTTGGCATACATATTGTGTGATAATTATAAATAGTTCAAATTATTAAATCTTAGTCTTATGCAAAATATAACCACCAGCTTTACCAACTCAATAAAAACTGAATGTGGGGGCTTTAGAACTCAAAAAGATACTTATAATCACCTCATTTTAGATTATATGGCACGCATATCCTTGATTAAAGACGCAAATGTGCTACTAAAGACTGTGTAAAAATAGGGCAACTTGGGCATCACCTACAGAGTACGTAGGCTTAAATTCTTAAATGCAGAAAAATCACGGTTGAAAGAACCAGAAACTATCAAGGCACGAGAAGCCATAGCGCAATCGAAGGGTAATACATCCTATTGTTACCTCTGCTCAATGATTAATAAAGTAGTACCAAGGTAGTGGGGTAGGGGAGAAATATGCCAAATAAGATTATATCATTGGCTAATAGGGAATCACGACAAACCGTTTATTATATTTACTTTAATCGTATGATAGAATTGGATGGCATAGTTTTTTTAACTCTAAGAGCAAAATTAATTAAATTTAACCAAAAATAATGAACAGATCATTCGTTTTTATACTAGGTGCAACAGCAGGAGTAGTTGCAACCTTATTTTTCCAAAGTGAAAAAGGCAAGCAAATTATCCAAAATCTTGCAAGTCAGTATGATGATAAAGTAATGCAATTGTCTGAATCACTAAAACATAGAGTGGATTCCCTTGATAATTCAGTAAAAAATGGGATTGATAGAGCGGCATATAAAGTGATGGTATAATTTTAAAATAGCCTAAAACTACTTTAGAACTAAGGAAAAAAGAGCCGCATATTTTTTGTGGCTCTTTCTTTACGCGAAAACAATCAATTAATAACCAAAAGATAAATGCTTGCAGCTGCACTACACCTTAATTTGTTACATAAATTACATTATGTTAAATAGAGTCTAATTCTTGACTATGTCACCATCTACCATCTCACGCAAATTCTGCTAATTTCCTATACGCCTTAAGCACATACTTTACTGACTCATAACTATCTGAAAGCGAATCTTTAGCATCTTTGTAGCTTTTCCAGGCCAGCTCATCAATTTGCTCATCCAATTGAGGTTTGGCATTTTTATCATCAATACACTTAAGCATATACCAGCTTGTCTTTTTGAGTATTTTCTTGTCTTTATCGGTATAGGTATGCCAAGTAGTACATATTTTATCTGTAATCTCAGCTTTCACGCCACATTCTTCTTCTATTTCTCTTACCGCACATTCACTAGACGGCTCTCCGTTTTCCAGCTTACCCTTTGGCAAATCCCAAACACCTAAACGATGAATCATAAGCAATTTTTCGTTTTTCAGTACAATTCCTCCCGCAGCTTTTATTATCTTATATTGGTCTTTAATATATTTGCCAGAAATTCCCTCATTGTCTACCAAGAAATTAAAAGATTTTACTTCATTCAACTTCTTCATTTCCAATAATTTAAGATAGCCATCTATCAAATCATTGGTGGCATGAGTGATAAGTACATGACCATGTATTTTATTGAGATCAATTTGCTCAAGTGCGGAAATGGAGACATCAAAGCCTATATTTTTTATGCTTAGCGATTTAGGAATCAGCCTTATTCTTTTGTTATTGATGAATAGTTTCACAGTGTGAATAGTGGTTTGGTTATCAATTACTTAAAGCTTTATTCTAAATTTGTTGAAATACTTTACAATTCCAAATAACGCCCAAAATTATGTTAAGAAATTGTAAATAGCTGTGCCGAATTGGCGAAAAAGGTACATTTTTGCATCAATAATCAATAATTCAATGATGAACAAAGAAATATCTACAAAAATTGCGAGTTCACTTTTAGAAATAGAAGCTATTAAATTAAGGCCTAGTCAACCTTTCAAATGGAGTTCGGGGTGGAACTCCCCTATTTATTGCGACAACAGGTTTACTTTATCATTTCCCCTACTCAGAACATATATTAAGAATTGCTTGGTCGAAACTATTAAAACTAATTTTCCTGAAGCAGAATCTATTGCAGGAGTGGCTACTGCGGGAATTCCGCAGGGAGCATTGGTGGCAGAAGCTTTGAATTTGCCCTTTTTATATGTACGACCAAAGCCGAAAGACCATGGTATGGAAAACTTGATAGAAGGCAAAATTACTAAAGGTCAAAAAGTGGTGATACTTGAAGATTTAATTTCTACAGGCGGCAGTTCGCTCAGAGCTACCGAAGCCTTAAAAGATGCTGGGTTTGAAGTGCTGGGCATGGTGGCGATATTTACTTATGGGTTTGAAGTGGCAAATGAGAATTTTACCAAAGCAGGCGTAAAACTCATTACCCTTTCCGATTACACCAGCCTTGTGGAAGTGGTAAAAGGAAAAAAAATATTTACCGAAGTTGAACTTAACTCATTGAATGAGTGGAGATTAGCACCAGATAAATGGTTGTGTTAACAGCAATGTAATTAGGAAAGCGTAACAAGCCATTCAGAAAGATAAAACAGTTATAAAAAGTAAAATTGGCATTGATGAAAGAACTTGTGCCTCAGTTAAAAAAAATAGCACAAAGGCGATAAATAAGTGGATTGGCAGCTTATGATTAATTATTTTAGGTACTAAAAAAGTTGAATGAAAAACATAGATAAAGTAAGTTTGGAAAATGCGTATCGATTATTTGAAACGGGTGATATTGATGATATCGAAATAGGAACCTACAAAGGATTACAGCAAATACATCTTTATCTATTTAATCAATTATATGATTTTGCTGGGCAAACACGCACCCAAAATATTTTTAAAGGAGGATTTAGATTTGCAACCGCAATGTACTTAATCGATATTTTGGTTAAAATTCAACGAATGCCCGAAAATACATTCGAGGAAATTATTACTAAATATGTAGAAATGAATATTGCACACCCATTTGTGGAAGGCAACGGCAGAACCATGCGGATATGGTTAAACAGGATACTAAAAATACGATTACAAAAACTAGTAAACTGGCAGTATGTAGGTAAAATACTATCTGCAAAGAAAGAATTAGGGAAATTACCCAGACAATACGCCAAAGGATGATATGGCTAAAGTTAAAGTAAATACGCCTTTGGAAATTTGGTATGACGAAAATACAAAGGAAATTAAAGACTTTGAAAAGCAAATGAGATGCAAAGTTCATTATGTCATTAAGCCTAAATTTTTATTGAGCAACATTACAGAATTGGCACGTACGGCAAGATCCCGATTTGTTAGTAACCTTGGATAAGAGATTTAAATATATTCAAGACGAGTCTTTTGAAAGTGCTTTTCAAGGTTTGTTTTCCGAAATCAATTTGAATTCAGAAAAGTTGGAAAGACCATTGCCGAAAGTAATAGGCTCTGAATGGGATTTGAGTTTCAGCCAACAAAAAGGAATGATAAAGGTAAATGTTACCATTTAAAATAAATCTCTTAAACTCTTGGAGAAGATGATTGAAATGGGCTTCAAAGAAGGAATGTGAGCCACATTAAAAAAACTGAAAAATCTGTAAGTAACTCAAAAAGATGGATAGAAATTACGCTAGATAAAAATAGTATTTTTTCTAACTGTCATTATTTTTGCAATTCCATTTTACATAGCCATATTAATGAATCTTTTTGATGTTTACCCGATTTACCCAATTGAAATCGCCAAAGGCTTAGGTTCTTATGTGTGGGATAATAATGGAACAAAGTATTTAGATTTATATGGCGGACATGCCGTAATTTCTATAGGGCATACACATCCGCATTACGTTGAAAGGCTCACTTCTCAATTGAACAGATTAGGATTTTACTCCAATTCAATTAAAATTCCCATACAAGAAGAATTAGCTGAAAAATTAGGTAAAGTATCGAAGTTCGAAGATTATCAACTATTTTTATGCAACTCTGGTGCAGAAGCCAATGAAAATGCACTTAAGCTTGCTTCATTTTATAATGGCAGAAAGAAAATAATTGCTTTTAGCCACAGTTTTCATGGCAGAACCTCGCTGGCTGTGGCAGCAACTGACAACCCTAGCATTGTAGCACCAGTTAATGAGACAGATAACGTAGTTTTTCTGCCTCTCAATAATGAATCGGCTTTGGAGGCCTATTTTACCGCACATGGCAATGATGTTTCTTCAGTAATAATAGAAGGCATTCAAGGAGTTGGCGGTATAAATATAGCTTCGGATGCCTTTTTACAAAAAATACGTTCACTTTGTACAAATTATAATGCTGTTTTCATTGCCGATTCGGTGCAATGCGGCTATGGTAGAAGTGGTAAATTTTATGCCCACGATTTCAGTGGGGTAAAGGCTGATATATATTCAATGGCCAAGGGTATGGGAAATGGATTTCCTGTAGCAGGAATATCAATTGCGCCACATTTGAAGCCCAAATACAGTATGTTAGGTACTACATTTGGGGGCAATCATTTGGCTTGTGCGGCAGCGTTGGCTGTATTAGAAGTGATAGAGAATGACAATTTAATTCTAAATGCACAAGTGATAGGTGACTACATAACGGGCGCATTAAAAGGAAATCCTAAACTAAAGGAAATAAGAGGAAAAGGATTGATGATAGGAATAGAACTTTTCGAACCTTGTGAAGAAACACGTAAAAAACTGATTTACGACTATCAAATATTTACAGGAAGCTCTTCAAATAAAAATACTTTTAGGTTGCTTCCAGCTTTGAATTTGACAAAAGCCGATGCAGATATTTTTTTAGAAGCTTTTGATAAAATGACAAAATAGCTAATTATTATCAACAAGCCCCTCCCCTAGCCTTTCGCTTTGTTGGCATGGCTTGGGTACCATTTTATAAAGCCTATTTTTTCTTCAGCAGTAAGCAAGCCAATTGTGCATCATCATCAGAAGCTAATAAAACGGGCGGCAATATTGGCTCACCTTGTGTCCAATATTTCCCGGTAAAGAAACGATAATATTCAGCTTCAGCCAATTCCAAATGATTAGCCTCGCTCCATTGAGTTACATTTTGAGCAGTGTAAATTCTACCAATAAATTTGAAATCTTTGCCATAGCCACCTTCGGGATGTTTGTATATATCTTCAAAAAAAACATTCTTATTAAAAGGTACGGTAATGAGCAAATGACCGCCTACTTTAAGTGTTTTTGCCATGGCTGCTACAGCCTCATCGAAATCGGGAATATGCTCAAGAGTGCTTATACAAGTTACCAAATCGAATTTTTCTACCCATTTGGCTTTTGTAATATCCATATTAATGATTGGAAAATGCCTATTTACCAGACCAAAGCCCCAATAGCCATCTATTTTATCTATAGCAGTAATTTTCAAGCCGCAGTTGTAAACGATATGCGGAAAGGCTGTTTTGCCCGTACCAATATCTAGCACTTGAGCAGGATAATACTTGGCAATAGCTCTGAGAGCAAAAGCATATTCGAGTGGGCGTTCGTTTGGGCGTTTGTATTCAGGAAATTTCTTCTCTCTCCACAGAATGACATTGATAAAAGGATTGAGCAGAAATTCGTAAAGGCTAAAAATTGAGATGAGCAGGTTTTTCATTCGAAATTGATGCAAATAGCCGATGATATAATTAAAGAATCGTAGCAGGTTCAGTATAAAATTCAAAACTAAGCAATTTTAAAATGTGCTTGGGTTAAATTTATAGTTCACGCTTATAATTCTATTTTTGCAGCATGAATACTCACAATATTGTCGTTTCCATCGTTACTCCTTCTTACAATCAGGGGAAATTCATTGAGGAAACCATACAATCAGTTATCAACCAAGATTATCCATATATTGAATACTTAGTATATGATGCTTGCTCTACCGACAACACACTTGACATTATTAAAAAGTATGAGTATAAAATTAGCTTTTGGGCATCAGAGAAAGATAATGGACAATCAGACGCCATAAATAAAGGCTGGAAAAAAGCCACAGGACAATTATTTTTCTATCTGAATTCAGACGATAAATTGTATGACCAAACGGTTGTTTCCAAAATAGTAGCACTTTACGAATCGCACCCGGAAGCGGCCATTTTTTATGGCGACTGTGTAAAAATTGATGAAAAAGGAGTGCAAATAGGGTATCAAAAAGCGAAGAGTGCAAACTTGAAAGATTTGCTGTATGAAAAGGAGTTTGGTAGCATTATGTGGCAAACCGCCTCATTTTACAATGCCCAATTGGTGAGAAAAACTAATTACCTAAATACCGATTTACATTATGCTATGGATTATGAACTAGCAGCAAGGCTTGCCAATATGAGTAGCCTTAAAGCCATTAATACGCCTATTGCTTGTTTTCGTGTACATAAAGACCAGAAATCTATCAAGGGCGTTTCGCCTCAAAATTTTGAAACAGCCAATATCAAATTAGGCTTTAGTATTGTAGCCGGGCTATTGCACTATTTCAGGGCTATCAAATTTGAATTGTTTTTAAAATTGCCATCACAACTTCAAAAGATAATAAAACCAAAACTTTATAAGAGATATTTTGGGTGAAGGTTTTTGATGTTTCTTGACAATGCTGGCTAAATGTTTGCCGGCACAAAAGCTTGCATATTAATTTTGAATTCAATAACTTTATTCAAATAAAAATGGGAAAGTCGATTGACGATGAAATAAAATTAAAGAAGGAAAAAGAAGAGTTTTTAAAACTTGCTTATCAAATGGGGTTTTTATCTGAGGTAGTATTAAATGAAATCTTAGATGAATTGATAAATTTTCAAAAAACAATTGATTCTGATAATGAGGAATAAATAATTATGTAATGATAGAAAAAATAATAGCATTATTATCTGAGTTGAAAAATGATGCCAACATCCGCAATCCAACTAAATCTGTTGAAATTAGAACAAAAATAAAGTGTTTATTAATTGATTTGCCCGAAGAAGACAAACTGAAAGTAAAAGATATATACCTCGAAACTTTCAATTTCCTGATGCTAGACCTCAAAAGTATGTTGGCAGAAATAAAAAGTTTGCCTAAAGAAAAATTAGCGAGTGAAATATCGGTAAGTTGACTTAGCTTATTTTGTAATTCTATATGCTGCATACTGCTGTAATACTTCGTACCATTGCTTTCCAAACTTGCGTACCAAAGGCTCTTTTAAAAATTGATAAGCTGGCACTTTTAGCATTTTGCCTAAATCGCAAGCTGGGCTGCACACTTCCCATTCGCTGTAGTTAACTAGTTCATTTTCAGCCGTTTTAGAAACACGAATGGGATACAAATGGCAAGAAATTGGTTTCTTGAAACTAATTTTGCCATCGTTGTGGGCTTTTTCTATGCCACAGCCCAATATACCATTGGCATCGTAAATAGCAAATACACATTCTCTATCGCCAATTGTAGTAGTGCACATATCACCATCAGAATCAAGTTCATATAGCCCTTTTTGAGCTATGGTATCGATATTTTTATGAGGTAAATAGGGCTTCACGTGTTCATAAATCTCGTCTAAAATCTGCATTTCATCAAGCTCAAGCGGAGCCCCTGAATCGCCCTCTACACAGCACGCACCTTTGCATTTGTTCAGGTCGCACACAAACTGTTTTTCTAATATATGTTCGGAAACAACCGTATTTTCAATGATTATCATTCAAACACGTATTTATCGGTTTCTTGCAATATGGCCAATCGACCGCTATAGGTTTTGGCAATGTTATCGTTTGTAAATGTCTTGTTTGTAGCACCAAAGGCAATCAAAAGCTGATTTACCATGATCACATAATCAAAATAGTCTTTTACTTTCGACAAATCGTGATGAATCATAATGATTGTTTTCTTTTCTTCAGCCAGTTTTTTGATAATTTGAATAATTTTCTCTTCTGTGGTAATATCTACTCCTACAAAAGGTTCGTCAAAAAATAGCACTTCAGCTTCTTGACACAAAGCACGTGCTATGAAAACGCGTTGTTGTTGCCCTCCTGATAAATCACCAATTTGTCTATTTCTCAAATCGTCAAGCCCCATTCGATGAATGGAAGAAAGTGTTTTTTGTTTATCTTCTTTAGAATAACCTTCAAATCGGGCTTTGTGTGGCAATCTGCCTGTTTGCACTATATCAAAAACTGTGGCCGGAAAACTCCAGTCAATCTCCTCTTTCTGAGGTATATAGGCTATTTTATTGCGTATTTCTTCAATAGTCTTATTATTGATTACTATACTTCCTGTATCGGGTTTTATCAAACCGAGTATTGTTTTGAAAAGAGTAGATTTTCCTGCACCATTTGGCCCTAGCAAGCCATACACTTTGCCTGATTCTAGGGTAAAATTGATGTTGCTCAATACTGTTTTCTTTTCGTACGATACAGTAATATTTTTTACTTCAACTTCGTATTTATCCCATTCTTCATGCGATTTCTGCAATGGTTTTATTTTAAAATACAACCATAAAAAAGCCCAAACGAATAAAAATAGGGCTGAAAATATTAAAGCCACTGTATGCACTTGCTTTACTTCCACTTCAGAATTTTGGGTAGTTAGTCCGGTTACAATGGCATTAGCGTCATATTTAAGCATGTTAATATAAGTGTCTGCTCCACTATTTTTATCACCTACTGAGTCGCCAAAAAGCTTTCCCCCAATTTTTACTCCATGATCTTGAGCGAGTTGGTTAAGTAATTTGGGGTTGATTGTTGATTCTATAAATATGGAAGAAATGCCAGTTTCGTGAATTACGTCAATAAGCCTATTTATATCGCCAATTTGCACTTCAGCATCGGTAGTGTTGCCCAAGGCCGATTCTACTCTTACACCAAATTGATTTCCAAAATACCTAAAAGCATCGTGCGAGGTAATGAGTACCCTTTGTTTCTCAGGAATTTTATTAATCTCTTTTCTGATATATTGCTCTAAATCAATGAGTTGTGTTTCGTAATTTTCAAAATTAGCTTCGTAATAACTGGCATTGGCAGCATCGGTTTGAATGAATGCAGTTTTGATATTCCGGGCAAATTCGATACCAAACAATGGGTTCATCCACGCATGTGGGTCGGGCGAACCATGAGAATTTACACTTTTAACAGGTATAATGCCATCTGTAGCTACATAAATGGCTTTCGATTTTGCAGCACTACCTATTAATTCATCGAGCCATCCTTCTAAAAAAAAGCCATTTTTGATAATAATATCCGCATCGGACACTTTTTTTGCATCTCCTGGTGTAGGTTCATAAATATGCGGATCGCCACCAATTGGCATCAGGCAAGTGAGTTCGATTTTATCTCCGCCAATATTTTTGGCAATATCGTAGATGATGGTGGTAGTACAAAGTGCTTTCGGAATCCTTGGCTTTGAAGTGGATTTTTTAGGTAAATCACAAAAAGAGTGAAAATTAAAGCACAAAACTAAAATTCCAACCAAAGGGTATTTTATTCTTATCATGGAAATTTAAAGTATATTTTATTTCGCAATTCTACAATACTAATGAAAGCCACATTTCTTTTACATACAATCCCATTCGATACTCGCCATTGAGCCAAATTCTTTAAGCAGCAATATGTCCTCTCATTTTTTGATATTTACTATCTTTTCTATGGTATTGGCTTCTTTGATTTTACCTAAAACATTTATTACTTCTTCTTGCGTTTTATATGGTAATTTAGAAAGTTGTTTTCCCAATCTTTTGGATAATACTATTCTCATTTCCTTAAGGTGTCAACGAATTCTTTCGATTCCTGTTCACTAAAATATCCTTCACTTCCACCTTCTTCAATGGCCTTAAGAAACACCCGGCCTTCATTGTCTCATACTGCGTTTGGTTTTTGTTGTGATTATACATCTTTCCATATTTTTAAATTTTTAATTGGTGAATATAAATTCGGATTATCTTATTTGGGTAATTCAACAATCTAAGTCTATAATTTTATCAAGTAAATATTTTTAGCAGCTTCTTTCGAGAGGTTGGCTTTCTTTTTGCTATCTATTTCTATTTCAATAGATCCGTCAAACTCCATCTTCTCTATTATTTTTATGTTAGTACCGATGCCAATGCCGAGTTTATCAAGGTATTGCAAAAAACTACTTTGCCCATCTTTTGCACCAATTACCTTGCCAGCTTGATTGATATGGTAATCAAATAAAGGTTTTTGCTCCGGCAGATCTAGTTTTCCTTTTGGATCTGGTATAGGGTCGCCATGCGGATCGAATTTGGGAAAACAAAGGAATTTATCAAGCCTATCTATTAATAATGAGGAATTTACGTGTTCTAATTGTTCGGCTATTTCGTGCACTTCATCCCAAGTAAATTCTAGTTTTTCGACCAAAAATACTTCCCAAAGCCTGTGTTTGCGAATGATAGCCAAAGCTGCCGTTTTCCCGGATTTGCTCAATTGTACGCCTTGGTATTTGACATGCTCAATCAGTTCTTTTTGAGCTAATTTTTTGAGCATATCGCTTACAGAAGCGGGCTTGGTATTGAGGGCTTCGGCAATGGCATTGGTATTTACAGCCTCATGCCCGTGGTTGGAAAGATGGTAAATGGTCTTTAAATGGTTTTCTTCTGAAAGAC
>CAZMFZ010000114.1:0-11818 GCA_964565665.1 uncultured Bifidobacteriaceae bacterium
TCCATAATCGCAATCTGCAAATTCTAACTGAGTTTGGATTTATGTCAACCCCAAACAAACAGTTCTCTATTGGTCTGCTTTTCTTGAAATAGTGTTTTTTGGAGCCTATTGCTTTCAATATTTTCAGGATTATACCCAACGATGTCTCCGTTTTCATCGGTAATTATCAATTCATCGTTTACAATTTCAATTTCATAGTCCCTGAGTGTTTTGCCACTTTCGTCCATCAAAATATTCAGTTCGCTTTTAATTGCAATGATTTCATTTAAAGCTGAAACTAAAAAGTGACCTGAACCTACGGCTGGGTCGCAAATTTTTAAGCTATTTATGGTGTCGTTGGCATGTTCTGTATCAATTTTGCTGCCTATCAGTTCATAAATGTCTGAAATGGTGTTTATTCCCCCATCGGGGGGCTAGCGGACGAAACTTTTCCACCACTGCAAGCCGAATGCTTTGCCGACACATATACATGGTGATAAAAGCAGGTGTAAAAATAGAGCCGTCACGGTAGCCGTTTATTTTCTCAAATACTTTACCTAATACCGAAGCATTTATAAGTTGTTTATTGTCTTTTTGCCAATCTTCTGTGCCTACACTTGCAAAGTCGTAAGCATCTAAAAATTGAAACAAGTAATTCAATGAAGGCAGCTTGTCTGCGATGAAAAGTATCTTCTATTTTTAATGCTTCAATGGCTAATTCAATCAAAGAAGCCGCTTTTCGATTTTCTTTTTTCCGTCTGATAATATTTTTGCCTCTTTCTTTTGCTTCTTCCAACCCTATGATGTGCAACAACTCTTTGTAAAATCCTTCATTAAGTGCATTACTATCGTTTGGCGTTGCAATTTTTAAAAGATGTTGAGGAGAAAGGATTTTGTAAAGTGAAACTAGTTCTTTGTCGTCATCTGTTTGTTGGACAGAATTAAACGTGCTTCACTGTACCTTTACAATTAGGTGACATTCTATGTCTGTAATATAGTTATAGCTACAATCTGCTGCAATTATTCTCCCACCACGTAAGCCCCATCAATAGCAGTGGCATGTGCTTGCACGCCAAGTTGCTTTGCTTGGTTTAATATTTTGCGTGTGATATAATTTTTATTAGAGCCATCTAATATCAAAATATTGAAAATGAATGCTTTAGCTATCCACTTCAAATCTTTAACTGAATTTGCAGACACTATTAAGTAATCTAATTTTAAAGGTTTTGGAAAAGTATTATAAAATGGTTTGGTAATGTGTGCAATCGTAAATCCGTTGGCATCATACAGTTTCCCGAAGTTGGTTTTCACAGCCTTCTCATTCAAATTTACATTTCGTACCCCACTTGCCCACCTATGGTTCAGAATGTGAAATTGCATTTTTTGCTTGTCGCTTGGCAGTAGTGAATCGCTCAAAAAAACTGCATTTCTACCATTAATCACATCTATACCATAGCCTTTATTCACATTATACACAATAATTCGCTTTTGATTTTGCCATTCATATATTTTAAATATTTGCAACGAACAGAAAAATAATATCAGAATAAATGTGGCAAGTGCATAATTAAATTGCTGCTTCACAAAAAGTAAAATCATAAAAATGATAATTCCATACATGAGCCAAGTTTCAAAAACAGATATATGAATGCCTAACCAAAGCGAATTGGGCAGTTTTTCTATAAATAAAATGATTTGATTTAGCACCCAAACCATTTTTTCCACCATTAACCCAAGCCCGTTTGCTACTAACGGCAGCCAACTAAAAGCCATAAAGCCAAGCCCAACATACATTATCAATATGGCAAATGGAATAACAACCAAATTGGAAAGCAGAAATAAATTTGGGAACTGATGAAAATACAACATTCCAAGTGGAAATGTGGCCAATTGAGCTGAAATGGACATTACAGTAATGCTCCAAACCCAATCTAAAGCCTTATTTCTAATGTCAATCAAATGGTAAATTTCAGGGTACAAATACACGATACCAAGCACAGCCATGAAAGACAATTGAAATCCTACTTCCATTATCATAAAAGGATTGATACAAAGCAATAGAAATACCGTGACGAAAAGCGTATTGAATACATTCGATTTTTTACTTATAAGCTTCGATGCTATCACTAAACTGAGCATGGTAACGGCTCTCAGCACAGAAGGGCATAAGCCTGTAACTAATGCATAAAGCCAAATTAGCACAAATAACAAAGCGGATTGAATGAAATTGCCATGTTTGAATCTGAGTAAAAAACTGGTGAGAATAACCAATAAACCATAAATAATGCCTACATGCAAACCAGAAACGGCCAGTACGTGCATGGTGCCTGTGGCAGAATAGGCGTATTGAATTTCATCGTCTAGTTCGTTTTTTATACCTAAAATAAGGGCTGACGCAATATTTCGTTCTCTTACTGTAGAAATATATCTGGTAAAAATGGCATCTACTTGCTGGCGAATGTTAATTGCGAACTTGATAAAGACATTAGGCGGCTCGTTTTTTAGAAATTTGTATTGATATACTTTTAGAAATTGCCTGTGCGTAATGCCTTTAAAACCATAAAACCGCTTCAGATTAAATTCAAAAGGGTTTTTGGGCGATTCAATCAATGGCAAATTGGCATTCACAAGTAACACATCCCCATATTTCAGTAGAAAACATGAGCTGTCTTTTGGGAAATAAGCCATCAATTTGCCATTTGCATATTGCCAATTCCCATCAATTTTTACTTTCGAGATTTGCAATTCGGCTTTTATGCTTCTTTCCTTTTCTTCGGGTTCACCATTAATTACAGCTTCGTAGGCCTGAATTTCACTTTTTAAGTGCAATACATGATTACACTGATTTTTAATATCGTAAACAGTGGTAATTAGCATCCCAAAGAGGAAAATGATAGCGAACGCAACGAAGCCAATGGCATGTCGAAATCGATATTTTACCTCTTGATCAAGTAAAAAAATGACAATGCAGACGCAAAATATTATGAAGCAAAAAAAAGGAGCAAAAAATAGCAAGTGAAAGGAATATTCAATTTGAAAAATGATGCCTAAAACCAGAAAAAATGAAAACCGAAAAAATGGAATAGAGCCAAATTTCATTGGTATGCGATTGATTTTCTAAATGGAATCCATATAGCTATTACTACTAATCCTCTAACCCTTTTCCTTCAAGTATTGGTTGAATATATTTCTCAATTCTTGCTTCTCTTGTTTTTGATTGTTTCGGGGCTGAAAAATAAAGTAAGTAGCCCCTTTGCCTTCCTGGTGTTAGTGCTTCAAAAGCAGTTTTCAATTCGGGCATATTGTCCAATACCATCTTAAATTCTTCAGTTATTTTATATTCGGTAGTCTTTTTTAATTCAAATTTCAAACCTGCTTTGTCTACTTCAATGGCTTCTTTTATGTAGCTTATTATAGTTGACTTGCTTGATACAATTTCTTCAAAATTGGCAAACCGAATTTGCCTTGCCGACTGCACATTTTCTGTTTGTTGTATCAAAATTCCTTTTTCATCTTTTAGCAAAGCCCCATTCATAAAAATCAAAGCACAATATTCTTTAAAGCCGTGTATTAATACAATGTTACTTTTTTCAAGAGTGTAACAAGGGCAGCCCCATTTCAATTTTTCTACAAGTCTACAATCAAGTACAAGCTGCCTTAATTCTGCGTATTCTTCTTGCCACTTTGAAGCCTTTTCAAAAAACCAATCAACTTTTGGGTTCATTCTACTATTCATTTGGTTTTAAAAATTTATGCCTTTAAAGAGCCTCGAAACCCTCTGGCAGCATAATATGACTCTGCTCCATTGTGATAAACAAAAATATGCCCATAGCGGAAGTCAGCAAAAATGGCTCCACCGAGTTTTCTAATATTCTCAGGTGTTTTTACCCAGCTAGATGTTTTTGTGTCAAAATTTCCAAGCGATTGCAAATTCCTATATTGTTCTTCTGTTAAAATCTCAATTCCCATATCTATAGCCATCTCAATGGCACTAGTTGAAGGTTTGTTTTCCTTCCTCGACTCCAACGCTTCATTGTCATAACAAATACTTCTGCGATTTTTAGGGCTTTCGGCAGAGCAATCAAAAAAGAAGCCCTCATCTGTATTTTTGTCAAAACCCACTACATCTGGTTCTCCACCAGTAGTTTCCATTTCATTGAGCGACCAAAGTTTTTCAGGATGTGCTTCTAACTTTTGTAGAACTTCGGCCCATTTTATGCCTTTATGCCGATTCATGTTTTTCTCAAAACGGGTTTTACATAAGCTAAGTAATTCTGCTCTTTGGGTTGGCGACAGTTCCTTTTTCATTTTAATATAAATTATTTGGAATCACTTTTTACTTTCTATATCACCAACACCTTTGCTACCACTACCTGCCCATTTACTTTGGTTTTAATAATATACATCCCTGTAGCTAAATTTGAGACTGAAATTTCGAATATACCAGGGTTTACCTGGGTGAAAGTATCGATATTCACTTTTTTGCCTAGCATATCAATTACCTCAAAATCAACATTTGATGTAGAGCTAAAAAGTACTTCTAAAGTAATTTTCTGATTTTCAATATCGTACCCTGCCAATACTTTCGCTGCAGGATTTCCTAAAATTCTACTTTGTAAATTTGGAATAAATCCATATTGCTTCATAGAAATATTATCTACATATATATTATTATTAAGGGTATTGTTTGTTTCAAATTGAAGGTCAAAGTAAGGATAGGGAACTGTAAATGAAAGACTTTTCGATTTCCAT
This sequence comes from uncultured Bifidobacteriaceae bacterium, assembly GCA_964565665.1. GTDB lineage: Bacteria > Bacteroidota > Bacteroidia > Cytophagales > UBA9547 > CAZMFZ01. Next base: position 4,732 of record CAZMFZ010000114.1, read on the forward strand.
TCATCGCATTGCGGTATGAAATTACTTACAGAATTGGAGGAAGTTATTAGGTTATTTCCTGTAAATGAGGCAATTATAAATTTCCCCGTTTGGCAGCCAGTATAGCCGTAAATAAATAAGGTATCGGTAATTTGAGCGACTGATGCATAGTCGAAAGATAGTGTGTAATTTGAACTTTGTACATTATTCACCCAATCGGAGTGGAAAAAATAACCTGAAACAGAGGAATTGGCCTTGCGGAATGCAGCGTTTATGCCTTCACAATTGGCACTTACTTCGGCAATATTTTGGGTACTATTTTCAAAATTTTGGAAAAATGGAAAAGAAACTTCAGACGGAGCGATTGTTTTTTCATTTACACCATTTTTAATATATGTTAAAATATTTGACCTATCGGGCGATGTAGTCATGGTTTGCCACATTCGAGCTTTTTGATCTTGGGTAAAAATATTCATACAAATATCGGGCGAATAATCAAGGTAGTTTTCGATCATTACTTTTTGCCCAAAAGAGCTGTCGCAATCAGAAATGACTGTATTACAAACGCTCACATTCTTATCTCTTTCATAAGGGGTGTCTCTGCAATAATCGGTGCCACAGTTTGCATCGCCCCAAGTATGAAGAAGCCCCAGCCAATGTCCAATTTCGTGCGTGGTAGTTCTACCATAGCTATATGAACCACTATTTGAAGTACCCGTTTTGCTGCCAAATGCAGTATTTCTCACAATTATGCCATCGGTAGCAAAGTCGCCTCCAACTTCGCTAAGGCCAGCTAAATTGCTGTAATTTGGGTATTGTGCAAGCCCTAATATGAGATTGGTAGTACTACAAACCCATATATTAAGGTATTGGTCGGCTGGCCATGCACTAAAAGATTTTACTGAATTATCGTGAGGGTCAAACTGCTTAGTAGTAGAATAATGCCTCGTAATCCCAGAAGTAGGGTTGCAATTGGGGTCTATTTGGGCTAGTGCAAATTCCATCTCTACATCTGCACCTACAGAGTTAAAATTAAATCCGTTTGTTCCGGTTTTTTTTCTAAAATCTTCATTCAGTACCTTGATTTGGGAAAATATTTGTTCGTCAGTAATATTTGAATTTTTGCTGCCACCAATAGCTCCATCGGCTCTGTTGTGTATCACATGAACTACTACAGGAATGGTGATGATTCCTGAGAAAGTAACGTTTTCTATGCGTTGATTTGCCCACTTTTGATTACTATTTGCTAAACGTGCCATTTGCATTTTATGATATTCTTGGGTGGCACATCGCTGGTATTCAATCTCCTCTTGGGCAAAAGATGTGAAATTTAAAATGGCGAATAGCAGCGTAAAAAGCTTTTTCAATTTTCTTAAAATTAACGGTGATACATTGATGTTTGCCCAGTGCTGGCTTCATCGTAAGCATAAATAATATCTCTTACCAAAGGATGGCGGGTTACGTCTTTAGCAGTAAGCTCTACAAAAGAAATTCCCTTTACATTTTTAAGTATCTCTATGGCATCTATTAAGCCTGATTTTTGCTTGAGGGGCAAATCTATTTGAGTTTTATCGCCTGTTATTATCATTTTAGAGCCTTGCCCCATCCTTGTTAAAAACATTTTCAACTGCATGGGTGTGGTATTCTGGGCTTCATCGAGCAAAATAAAAGCATTGCTCAAAGTTCGTCCACGCATGTAGGCTAACGGAGCTATCTCAATTATATTACTTTCTTGGTACTGTTTCAGCTTATCTGACTCTATCATGTCGCCAAGCGCATCGTAAATCGGGCGGATATACGGGTCGATTTTCTCTTTCATATCGCCAGGCAAAAAACCCAAGCTTTCGCCAGCTTCCACAGCCGGTCGGGTAAATATGATTTTTTTTACCTGTTTAGATTTCAATGCTTGCACTGCCAAAGCTACCGATACATAAGTTTTACCCGTTCCAGCAGGGCCGAGGGCAAATACCAAATCGGTGAGTTTAATGGCTTCTACAATTTTGGCTTGGTTTGCCGTTTTAGCTTTGATTATTCTACCTCCCTTTCCATTTACAATTATATCATCTGAGGCTTCTAAATAATTGGATATTTCTTCAGCAATCGAATCTTTTACATGCTGTAAAGACAATTCTCTAAATTTTTTATGATGTGCAGTAAGTGTATTTATAATCTCAGCTATCTTGTCGATTTCTAAATCTTTGCCCTGCAAATACACTTCATCGCCACGTGAGGTGATGCGTGTATTAGGAAATGCATTAGCTATTTCTTTAATATTGGCATTTTCTACCCCAAAGAAATCAAGTAAAGGAATGTTATCGATTTTGATTATGCGTTCTGTCAAATGCTGCGGTTGATTATGCGATTTCTAAAGTTTTTTTGGTTTCTTTAATTTTGTCTTTTTTAGGTTCGAAACAAAAGGCAATATCGATAAGTGCATCTTGTGTTACTTTATAAAACTCTTTGTGGACATTGAATGGTTTGCCATCTTTAGATTCTATTTTGGTATAAGTGCTGTCCTCATTCATTTTGTAGGCGTTTACATTGTCTTTCAAATTATATGCGAGCACATTTATCGCTTCTTTTTTCAAGTTTTCATCTACAATAGAATATAAAGATTCTATTCTTCTGTCGAAGCTTCGCACCATGGCATCAGCACTTCCGCTATAAATTAATGGTTCGCCATTATTCACAAAATAGAAAATACGAGCATGTTCCAGATAATCGCCCACCAACGATAATACTTCAATATTCTCGCTCAAGCCTTCTCTAGCCGGGCGAATGCAGCAAATACCACGTACGATCAATTTGATGGTGACTCCTGCTTGCGAAGCTTTATATATTTCATCTATCACTTCTTTATCTTGCAATGAATTTACCTTCCATACTATGCCAGCATGAAGCCCTTTTTTGGCATTTTCAGCTTCATTTCTAATCAATTGAATCAATTGCCTACGCATATTGTGTGGGGCAGTAATCAAATATTGGTACATTTCGGGTTGAGAATGCCCTGTTATTACATTGAAAAATTCTGATACATCGTTGGCATAACCTTCATTTGTGGTAAGCAAGCCCAAATCGGTATAGAATTTCGAAGTTACCTCATTATAATTTCCACTTGAAATATGCACATAGCGGGTGATGGACTGGTCGGGTTCTTGCCTTACTATCAGCATCAGCTTGGTGTGAGTTTTAAATTTTCCAACTCCATATATCACAAAACAACCCGCTTTTTGCAGTTTTTCGGCTTCCGACATATTGTGCTCTTCATCAAAGCGAGCTTTTACTTCAAATAATACCGATACATTTTTGCCATTGTTGGCTGCTTTTAGCAAGGCATTGGTGATGCGTGATTCGTGTGCCAAGCGATAAATTGTCATTTTGATGGCTAATACACCTGGGTCGCTGGCTGCCATTTCCACCAATTCAATTACTGGCTCCATACTATTGTATGGGTGGTGCATCAGCAAATCTTTGTGTTTGAGGTAATCGAACCACGATTCTTGACTAGGATTGTCGTAGCTAATGGGCTGCACAGGTGTAGGTAAAGCGGGGATTTTACTCTTAAACTCGGCATGTTTCATTATTTGCCCAACGCCTGTAAAATCAATGAGTGAGGTGGTTTCGAAAATATTATGGTCGTCAATTTCAAACTTCTCAGAAAGCAGTTTCACTAGCCATTTATTGTGGTTGGGTTCAATTTCCAAACGAACTACACGACCTGTTTTACGGGTGTTTACTTTCTTTTTCATTTCCTCCAAAAAGTTGGCATCCGTATCTTCCGACTCTTCGAGGAAATCGCCATTACGAGTAATGCGCATCAATGTAGCACTTTGTATTTCTACATTTCTGAACATTTTTTGAATTTGCCACCTGATAATTTCCTCTATCGGCAGATACAATACCTTTTCGCCATTGGTGGCTATTTCATAAAAACGCGGCAGATTTTGAGGCACTTGCACAAATGTAACTCGCTTGCTTTCTTTATCTTTTTCGCCCTCGGCTTTGGTTACTACCGCGAATGTGAGTACTTTATTGTTCAACACCGGAAAAGCATGGGTATTGTCGTAAAGCATTGGTGTGAGCATAGGGAATATGGTTTTAGTGAAATATTTATACACCTTTTCCCTGTCTTCGTCTTTTATATCTGTGATATTCACGATTCTAAAGCCGTTTTTCTCAAACTCAGGCTCAAGCTCCGACTCATAACATTTGTTTTGAGCTTTGGTAAATTGTTGCAATTCACTTAATAATTTTTTGCGGAATAAATGTGAATTTAGCCCAGAATAATCGATTCGGTCTTTATTGAAATCGATATAATTGTAAAGCGAACCTATGCGAATCATGCAAAATTCATCGAGATTGGAGCTGCATATTGCTAAAAATTTAAGCCTATCGAAAATACTTCTGCTTTGGTTTTTGGCTTGGTCAAGCACACGATAGTTGAATTTCAACCAACTTAAATCGCGGCTTACATATATACTTTTATCTATTGTTTTTTCTTCTTTGGCACTTAACATAATTGCGGATTTTCCTTTATGGGAACATAATCACGAAATTAGTACATTAATGTTAATTGAATATTTATTGTGGCAATGATTTTTAAATAATTGTGGGGAGATAAGAGGGGTTAAGCTATCATTAAAAGCCTCACCCCCCTGGCCTCCCGAGAAAACGGAACAGGCTCTCTTGGCGGGAGAGGGGGTGCCGAAGGAAGAAGTAAGTTGGAGATTGTAAAGCTTTTAAGTTGGCGTGGGGAGAAAGGTGCCAATGAGTAGCCCCTAGCATATGCTCTGCATATGAACTTCGTATTTCATATATTTGAAACAAGATAGTATTACCAAAGCACAAAATACGCAACTGCGAATAGATGCACAAAGGAAAGCGTGAATACCTAGAAATGAATACGTTATATAAAATTTAGAAATAATTTTAGGAAAGTAATGAATTGCGTATAATTGTGTAAACAAAGGAGTTACATAAGATTTTTGGAAGTAACCTCGTAAAAAACACATCCAACCATAGTTGTACTTATGGATAACTTGACTTATATTTGTTAGGACGAAAATTAGGACAGTCTTTTTGTACAAAAACTACTTCTTCGACTTTTACGAAAAGCAAAAGCAGAAAGTAAAAGCAAAAATTACTCGGGCAATTAAACCTATAGAAAATTTACCACAAATACCTGAAGAGTATTTGAAACACATATAAGGCACTGAAGGACTGTATGAAATAAGAATCAAATTGAGCAGTGACATATTTAGGGTATTTTATTTTTTTGACAAAGGTAAGCTAATCGTTTTGACAAATGGATTTCAAAAAAAGGCTCAAAAAACACCAAGAAGTGAAATAGAAAAGGCACTAAAAATCAAAAGAGAATATGAATCAGAAAAATAATTTGAAATCATTAGATTCGTTCATAGATGAACAATACGGAGAAATTGGGCAGATGAAACGTGACAATTTTGAGAACGGATATGAATCATTTAAACTCGGAGTGCTGCTGCAACAAGCTCGCTTGGAGAAAGGATTGACACAAGAACAGCTTGCTGAGAAATGTGGAACGAATAAAGGATACATTTCAAAAATTGAAAACAATATCAAGGAAGTCAGAATTTCGACACTTCAAAAAATAGTTGAATTGGGACTTGGTGGACATCTTAACTTGTCAATTAGCTTTTAATTAGAAAAAAAACCTCATGTAACAGCATATTTATGAAAAAAGGGGTTTTGTTGGTAGGTCGTTGTTTTGCTCTCCTGCGTAGCTAGTTTCAGGGGCCACTTTCGCAGTCCTTTCGCCCCTTTCATCATAAATATTTAACGTTAGACAGAGTGCTATGGCGACAGTTCAGACTTTGAACAGAGGTATATAAAATTTACTTTTGTAAACTAGATACACAAAACAACGAGAGACGGCAAAGCAGCAAACTATAGACGAACTTTCAATACAATATTACTAATAAATAAAAAAAATGAATATCCTTAAAAGCTTTCTCACAACCACACGAGTAACTGGACTTTTGTATTTGGGTTTAGCATTGTCGGGTATAGTTTCGTTTCTTTTTGCAAAGAATCAAATTTATATAGACAATAATGCTGCAACAACATTTACAAACCTAATTGAAAAGGAGAGCTTGGCACGTTTCGGCCTTGCCTCGGAGTTAGCTTTGGTTGCTTTTCAAGCATTATCTGCGATATGGTTCTACAAACTGTTTAAAATGAAGGACTCTGTCGCAGCAGGTATGCTAACAGCTTTTGGATTAATCAACGCTACAGCTATTCTAATATCATCTGCATTTTGGTTAAGCGCACTCAATGCAGCAATGGCTGGAGAATCAGCCAATATTGCCTATTACCTATTTAATATTCATGAATCCATTTGGCTTGTGTCTAACATATTCTTCGGATTATGGTTGTTGCCAATGGGCTACCTAGCGAACAAAGCAAAAATGCCACGGGCTCTTACTGGATTATTGTTCGCAGGAGGTATTGGTTACATTCTTGCTGCATTTCTGCTTGTTTTGTTGCCAGGTCAAAAAGCCATTATAGATCTATTGCCGATTCCAGCAACTGTTGGCGAATTTTGGATGATTGGGTACTTGTTTGCTAAATCGAAGATAGACGAACAAATAGTTGTAATGCAATAATGTAATATTGAATGTGCCTGACCCATCTGGGGGCATATCTTCAGCCAAACAGCAACTTCTAAAGCTAACATTGTATTTACAATTATAGTGTATAGATAGTTGCTCACAAACTAGCCCAATCTCTAACTTCTATACCCTCACAACTCCTACCATTTTAAATGTTCCGCTCCATCACTTAACCTGCCAAGATGGGGTATATTTTCATTTTTTAATGCGTATTAGAATTTTTCTAATGGCTATATGGAATACTCTAATAATTAGTTCCAAATAATGTACCTAATTTCACCCCGTCAATATTTTACACTTCTAAAAATCATTTTATTCTATAAGTATCAAATTAAAATTTTTCGTTATTATTGGGTCTCTAAGTTATATTTCTGCACAAGCCCATTTTTCCCCACCGCAGGCGATAAACAAGTAGTTTTGGGGATGAATGGCAATTCCGCCTTTATACAGGTGAGAAA